>CANQQU010000009.1 GCA_947626085.1 uncultured Oscillospiraceae bacterium | reverse complement strand
CGGCTCGAGTTGACCATGCCGGGAAGCGAGTACGGGATGCTGGTGGAGGGGGACCGGGGGAAGCTGACCTTCCAGGGAACACGCTACCTGGACTTCCAGCGAATTTGATCGGCCCCACAGGCGGCGTGCCGCCGCTGTCAAAGCGTGCGCCAGCCTGGCGGTAATCGTTTTATCTGCTGGGCCCGCTCGGTATCGTTCCCGCGGCAGAATGCCGCGAAAAAATTAAAATAGATTCCACCAGTGGGCCGTATGGGCCTCCCCCATGGCCTTCAGCCGGACGGCCAATTCCCGGCACTCCGGCCCAAACTCCCCGTAGTCCTTCTCCTGGGCCAGCACCGTCAGCCGGGCGAACAGGGCGTCGATCTCATCCATGGGCGTGTGATCCGCCAGGGAGGCCACCCCGTGGCGGCGCTCCGCCCAGAGACTTCCGGCCGCCTCCGCCCGGCGCTGGGCCTCTCCCCAGTCCGATTCCTGGGCGGCCTGGGCGGCCTGCTCCAGCTGACCGGCCATCTCCTGATGGACCTGGGTCATGGTCCCCGACGTCCAAACCCCCAGGGCCAGCAGCGCCGCCAGGAGCCCGGCGCCTAGATAGAGCCTTCCCATCACGCGCCCTCCTTTGCCTGGAACAGCACGTTGTCCCCGCTGTCCACCGTCAGGAGCCAGGTGCCTCGAACATCCGCGTTGCGGCGCTCCAGCTCCCGGTGGACCCAGGCCTCGTCCTTGCCGGCCTTGGGCAGGTTGTTTTTCAGCAGCCGCCCGTCGGAGACAAGCGTCACCGGCAGGTACTGTGCGCCGGTTTTCACGCCGGCGTCCTTCGCGGCGGCGGGCTTGTCCTTGGGATAGGGAAAGACGGAGAGGGTGCCGTTGGTCTCCAGAATGGCAAACTGGACGGTGCTGGGGTCCAGCACGTCCTTTTGCCGCAGGTGGCCGGTCAGCTCATCCAGGGTGATCCGGGTCTTGCGGAGATTTTCCTGGAGAATGTGGCCGTTTTCGATGAGGATCACCGGTTTTCCGCATAAAACCTGGCGAATGTGGATGCTCCACATGGACAGCGCCGAAAGGATCAGCTCCACGCCCAGCACCGTCAGAATGGGCACCAGCCCGGAAAACAGGGGGATGCCCCCGTCCTGCATGGGAATGGCGGCCAGATTGGCCACCAGCATGGTGACCACAAATTCCGAGGGTTCCATCTCGCCGATCTGGCGCTTGCCCATGAGGCGGATCACGGCAATGAGGATCAGATAGAGAATAATGGTCCGAACATAGGAAAGAATCAAAAAAACACACCCCTTTACCAAAAGGGTGCGCAAAATGAACCGGTTTATCCCCGTTCCAAATGCAAAACCCGCAGGCTCAGCCTGCGGGTTTTGCAACAAGAAAAGAGGAGAGGAAAATGAAAAAGAGAAAGTAGCAAATTTAGAGGTCCGCGCCCACAGCGCGGGATAACACAGCCGGAAGGGCCGGTTGGTTTTTACGCCTACATCATAATCTTTAATTGTGAAGAAAGAAAGGGGGTAATTATTAAAATATTATGAAGTTATTTGCACAAAATTGTTACACAGGAGGAAAACGACTGTAATTCCTCCCAGGGACGATGGGAACCCCCCGAATTTGGGCCAGGTGGGATACCGTCACCAGCCGGAACCCTTGAGAAAGCAGGGTGTCCACGATCACCAGGGCCGCCTCTACCGAGCTGTCGGACATGTCGTGGAGCAGCACCACGTCCCCATCCCGGACCTTGCTCAGCACCGCCTTTTCCACCTGCTGGGCGCTGGAGGTGGCCCA
Organism: uncultured Oscillospiraceae bacterium; assembly: GCA_947626085.1. GTDB lineage: Bacteria > Bacillota > Clostridia > Oscillospirales > Oscillospiraceae > Faecousia. Next base: position 44,790 of record CANQQU010000009.1, on the reverse strand, counting down.
GTCCCGGGGGTCCACATCCCAGGCCAGCAGGGCCAGGCCGGCGTCCTCCGCCGCGCCGCGCACGTCTCTGCCGGACTTGCCCCCCGGCGGCCGGAGGAAGGCCGGGGCGCAGCCCTCCGGCAGCAGGTCCAGGCAGTCCCGAATCTCCCGGTCCAGCTGGGCCCGGTTCATGGCGTCCATGGCGCCGTGGGAATAGCCGTGGAGGCCGATCTCGTGGCCCTCCGCCGCGATCCGGGCGGTGATCTCGGGGTACTGCTGCATCCGGTAGCCGCACAGCAGAAAGGTGACCTGCACCTCCCGCTCCATCAGGCCGTCCAGCAGCCGCCGGGTGAACCGGCCCGAGGGGCCGTCGTCAAAAGTCAGGGCCACATAGCGCTCCGTTTCTACTGGGGCGGCGGCGGGGATCATCAATGCCAGGCACAGTACCAGGGCAGTCAGCTTCATTTTCCTGTCTCCTTCCGTTGGAATCGTCTTTACTTTTCCCCAAAAAGCTGGTACAATACAAAAAACGAGGAATGGGAGGGAGCCGCTTGCTGGAAAAGCTGCGTGTGGTCCAGAACCGGTACGAGGAGCTCTGCGCCCGGTCGGAGCAGCCGGATTTTTACAATGATCCCAAGCGGGCGGCGGACCTTCTGCGGGAGAAAAATGAGCTGGAGCCGGTGGTGGCGGCGTACCGGGACTACTGCCTGGCGGAAACGGAGATGGCGGAGGCCCGGGAGCTGATGGAGGACCCGGAGCTGCGGGAGCTGTGCCAGCAGACCTATCAGGAGGCCAAGGAGCGGAAGGAGTCCCTCTACCGCCAGCTGCAGCTGATGCTGCTGCCCAAGGACCCCAACGACGAGAAGGACGTGATCGTGGAGATCCGGGGCGGCGTCGGCGGGGAGGAGAGCGCCCTGTTCGCCCACAGCCTGTACCGGATGTACACCATGTACGCCGCCCGGCACGGCTGGACGGTGGAGCTGATGAACTACGCCGATACGGAGCTGGGCGGCGTGAAGGAGGCGGACTTCGTCATCCAGGGCCGGGGGGCCTATTCCCGGATGAAGTTTGAGTCCGGGGTCCACCGGGTCCAGCGGGTGCCGGAGACCGAGGCCTCCGGCCGGATCCACACCTCCACCGCTACGGTGGCGGTGCTGCCCGAGATGGAGGCGGCGGATGTGGAGCTGCGGCCCGAGGATATCGAGATGCAGGTGTTCCGCTCCTCCGGAGCCGGCGGCCAGCACATCAACAAGACCAGCTCCGCCGTCCGGCTGATCCACAAGCCCACAGGGCTGGTGGCCACCTGCCAGGAGGAGCGGAGCCAGGTCCAGAACCGGGAGAAGTGCATGCGGATGCTGGCCTCCAAGCTCTATAAGATCGAGCAGGAGCGGGTGAACGCGGAGGTGACGGGCCTGCGCCGGAGCCAGGTGGGCACCGGGATGCGGAACGAGCGGATCCGCACCTACAATTTTCCCCAGGGCCGGGTGACGGACCACCGGATCGGTTTGACCCTGTATAAGATCGACGAAATAATGGACGGCGGCCTGGACGAGCTGATGGACGCCCTGGCCTCCGCCGATCAGGCCGCCCGCTTGGCGGCCAGCGGTGGCTGAGAAAAACATGCCGAATTTCCGCATAAAGGAACAGTTTATGGAATTTTATACCAATTCACCCCAGGAGACGGAAGCCCTGGCGGCCCGCCTGGGCGCCCGGCTCACCCCGGGGACGGTGATCGCCTACCGGGGTCCTCTGGGGGCGGGGAAGACCGCCTTCACCCGGGGTCTGGCCCGAGGGCTGGGGGTGCGGGAGCCCGTCACCAGCCCCACCTATACCATCGTCAACGAGTACCTCACCGGGCGAATGCCCCTGTTTCACTTCGATATGTACCGCCTGGGCAGTGCGGAAGAGCTGTTCGATATCGGCTGGGAGGACTATCTGGACCGGGGCGGCGTCTGCGCCGTGGAGTGGAGCGAGAACGTGGCGGAGGCCCTGGAGGGCGCCGTCACCGTCACCATTGCGATCACCGGGCCGGAGACCCGGCGCATCACCGTGGAAGGAGGTTTGGGCCTTGTTACTCCTGAGCTTTGAGACCTCCGCCAAGGCGGCCTCCGTGGCACTGTCCCGGCCCGGCCTGCTCCTGGGGGAGACCTATCAAAATACCGGCCTGACCCACAGCCAGACCCTGCTCTCCATGGCGGAGGAGCTGCTGAGAAGCTGCGGCTTTACCCCCGCCGACGTCACCGCTGTGGCCTGTGCCGCGGGGCCGGGGAGCTTCACCGGCGTGCGGATCGGCCTGGCGGCGGCCAAGGGCTTCGCCTGGGGCCGGGAGCTGCCGCTGTACGGGGTGTCCACCCTGGAGGCCATGGCCCTGGGATTGGGGGCCTGGCAGGGGGTGGTGTGTCCCGTGATGGACGCCCGCCGCCAGCAGGTGTACAACGCCCTGTTTTCCGCTAAAGAAGGCCGCCTGACCCGCCTGCGGGAGGATCGGGCGCTCTCCCTGGAGGAGCTGCGGCAGGATTTGGAAGGATTTTCCGGCCCAGTTTTTCTGGTGGGGGACGGCAGCGAGCTTGCATTTCACGGCCTGGCCCTGCCGAATCTGGTGGCGCCCCCGGAGCATCGCCGCCATCAGCGGGCCGCCGGCGTGGCCCTGGCGGCGGAGGCGGCTATCGCTCGGGGGGACCCCGGGGACCCCGGCGCCCTGGCGCCTAACTATTTAAGACTGTCCCAGGCGGAGCGGGAGCGCCTCGCCCGGGGACAAGCAATAGAAAAGGAGAAATAAAAATGGTTCATGTATTGGAGCATCCGCTGATCCAGCACAAGCTGGCCATCCTGCGGGACAAGCATACCAGCGTCAAGGAATTTCGGGAGCTGGTGGGGGAGATCTCCGGCCTGATGTGCTATGAGGCCACCCGGAACCTGCCCACCGTGGAGGTGGAGATCGAGACCCCCGTGGCCCCGGCCAAGGTTCGGGTCCTAGCGGGCAAGAAGCTGGCCATCGTCCCGGTCCTCCGGGCGGGCCTGGGCATGGTGGACAAGATGGTGAGCCTGATTCCCTCCGCCAAGATTGGCCACATCGGTCTGTACCGGGATCCCGAGACCCACAAGCCGGTGGAGTACTACTGCAAGCTGCCGGAGGACATCGCCAACCGGCAGGTGTTCCTGGTGGACCCCATGCTGGCCACCGGCGGCAGCGCCGTGGCGGCCATTGATTTTCTCAAGGCCCGGGGCTGCCGGAACATCATTATGATGAACATCATCGGCGCGCCGGAGGGCATCCGGGAGGTGGAGAAGGCCCACCCGGACGTGGATATCTATCTGGCGGCGGTGGATCAGGGGCTCAACGAGCACGCCTACATCGTCCCCGGCCTGGGGGACGCCGGCGACCGGATCTTCGGCACGAAATAAAGAAGAAAAAGGCAATTCCAAAAAACGGGAAGGCGCGGCTTTTTGGCCATGCCTTCCCATTTTTTGTATCAACCGTTTTCCGGGCGGTGTTCCTCTCCCCAGGTACACATCTGGTCCAGGATCGGCATCAGGGACCGCCCCCGCTCCGTCAAGCTGTACTCCACCTTCGGCGGGATCTGGGGATATTCCTCCCGGTGGACCAGGCCGTCGGCCTCCAGCTCCTTGAGGGTGGCGCTGAGGGTCTTGTAGGAAATGCCGCCGATGAATTTCTTCATCTCATTGAAGCGCACCACCCCAAACCAGGCCAGCGCGTAGAGGATCAGCATCTTGTACTTCCCCTGGATCAGGGACATGGTGTAAGAAAAGCCGGTGTCCTCCAATTTCGCGTCCTGAATACATTCGATGTTCATGGCCATCACTTTCCTTTTGGTAAGTATCGCACCTGAATGTGCGTACTTGCTTTGTGATAAATGGATGGTAAAATTATAGTATAGTCCGGGAGAAAAGTCAATCCCGGAGAAATTGGAGGACCAATCATGAGTAAAAAAATTGTTGTGATCACCGGCAGTCCCCGCAAGAAGGGGAACAGCTTCGCCATGACCGACGCCTTTATCCAGGCGGCGGAGGCCAAAGGACATACGGTCACCCGTTTTGACGCGGCGTTTAAAAAGGTGGGCGGCTGCCACGCCTGCGAGACCTGCTTTTCCACCGGAAAAGCCTGCACCTTTGACGATGACTTTAACGAAATCGCCCCGGCCATTCTGGAGGCGGATGCAATCGTGTTCACCATGCCCGTCTATTGGTATTCCATTCCGGCGCAGATCAAGGGCGTCATCGACCGGATTTATTCCCTGGTGGTGGGCGGCAAGGACATTTCCGGCAAGGAGTGCGCTTTGATCACCTGCTGTGAGGAGGACGATTTGGCCGTCATGGACGGGGTCCGCATTCCCATGGAGCGGACGTGCGCCTTGAACGGGTGGAAAATGGTGGGCGAAGTTTTGATTCCCGGCGTGCTGAAGGTCGGCGACATTGACAAAACCGACGGCTGCCAAAGGGCGGCAGCCCTGGCGGACGCGATCTGAAAAAACGAATCGGAAAAACAGCGAGAAAAACACAAAAGGACGAAAAATCAACGATTTTCCGTCCTTTTTGTGATTAAATGCCTTATTTTCCGGCCATTTCCTTCAGGGCGTCCTTGCGGCTGAAGTTGGCCCGGCCCTTCTCGTCGAAGCCCATGAACTTGACCCAGGTCATGTCTCCGATGTTCAGCACGTCCTCCACCTTTTCGACCCGCTTGGTGTCCAGCTTGGAGATGTGGACCATGCCGTCGTGGCCCGGAGCGATCTCCACAAAGGCGCCGATGGGCAGGATCCGCACCACCCGGCCATAGTAGAGCTGGCCCACCTCGGGGACGAAGCAGATGTCGTCCACCATCTTCTTGGCGGCCAGGGCCGCCTCCGCGTCCACCGCGGAGATAAAGACGGAGCCGTCGTCCTCGATGTCCACCTTGGCGCCGGTGTCGGCGCAGATCTTCTGGATGGTCTTGCCGCCGGAGCCGATGACCTCCCGGATCTTGTCCACGGGGATCTTCAGGCTGATCATCTTGGGGGCGTACTCGGACACCTCGGGCCGGGGCGCGGAGATGCAGGGCAGCATGATCTGCTCCAAGATCTCCAGCCGGGCCTTCCGGCAGCGCTCCAGAGCGTCGGCGATGATCTCCATGGTCAGGCCCTTGTTCTTCAGGTCCATCTGGATGGCGGTGACGCCCTCGGTGGTGCCGGCCACCTTGAAGTCCATCTCGCCGTGGAAGTCCTCCACGCCCTGGATGTCGGTAAAGGTCCGCCACTGGCCGGTCTCCTGGTCGGAGATCAGGCCGCAGGAAATGCCGGCCACGGGCCGCTTGATGGGCACGCCGGCGTCCATCAGAGCCAGGGTGGAGCCGCAGATGGAGCCCTGGGAGGTGGAGCCGTTGGAGGACAGCACCTCGGACACCACCCGGATGCAGTAGGGGAACTCCTCCACGGAGGGGATCACGGGCAGCAGGGCCTTTTCAGCCAGGGCGCCGTGGCCGATCTCCCGGCGGGAGGTGGAGCGGGCGGCTTTGGCCTCGCCGGTGGAGAAGGCGGGGAAGTTGTAGTGATGGATATAGCGCTTGGTCTCCTCGGGGTAGATGGTGTCCAGCTTCTGGGCGGCGGACAGGGTGTTCAGGGTGCAGATGGACAGCACCTGGGTCTGGCCACGGGTGAACAGGCCCGAGCCGTGGACCCGGGGCAGCACGCCCACCTCGGCGGCCAGGGGCCGGATCTCGTCCATGCCCCGGCCGTCTACCCGCTTGCCGGCCAGCAGCCATTTTTTGACCACCTTTTTCTGCATTTTGTACAGGCAGACGTCGATGTGGACGTCGAAATCCTCGTACTTCTCCCCGAATTTTTCGGCGAAATCCCGGCGGGCGGCGTTGAGCCGCTCCTCCCGGATGTTCTTGTCGTCGGTATCCAGGGCGTACTCGATCTGGTCCATGCCGTAGGCGCACAGGTCGTCCAGCAGGTCGTGGTTCACGGCGGCCTTCTCGAAGGTGAACTTGGGCTTGCCGATCTCGGCGACGATGCCGTTGATGAACTTGACGATTTCCATATTCGTCTCATGGGCGATGCGGATGCACTCCAGGACGATGGGCTCCGGGGCCTCGTTGGCCTCGGTCTCGATCATGACCACCTTCTCGAAGGTGGAGGCGATGCACACGAAGCAGTCCGCGGCGGCCCGCTGGTCGGCGGAGGGGTTGATGATATACTTGTCCCCCAGGTGGGCCACGTTGGTGGTGGCCACGGGGCCGTTCCAGGGCACGTCGGAGGCGGCGATGGAGATGGAGGCGCCCAGGGAGGCCACGATCTCCACGGGATTGTCATAGTCGGTGGCCAGCACGGTGCAGGTCACCACCACGTCGTTGCGCAGCTCCTCGTCAAAGAGGGGGCGCATGGGCCGGTCGATGATCCGGCTGTTCAGGATGCCCCGCTCGGAGGGCTTGCCCTCCCGGCGGTTGAAGGAGCCGGGGATCCGGCCCACGGAGTAGAGCCGCTCCTCAAACTCGATGGTCAGGGGGAAGTAGTCGATGCCGGCCTTGGGCTCGGGGGAGCAGCACACGGTGACCAGCACCACGGTGTCACCGTAGCGGCAGACGCAGCCGGCGTCCGCCAGCTCCGCCACCTTGCCGGTCTCCACGGTGAAGGGGCGGCCGCCGATCTCCATCTCGTAGATCCGGTGGTTGGGAAATTGCTTATGGGTGATCATGAAAAAACCTCCTTATAATCGATACCCGGGGAGGTTTTAGCACTTGAAGCCGCCGCCGGCGCGCGGAAGCGCCTTCAACTGCTAAAGCTCCACGGGATTATTCATCTTTGTTGGTGGCGGCGTGCCGCCGCGGTCAATGCGCACGGGGCCTGGTGGTTATCGCCACAGCTGCTGGGCTCGCCCGGTATCGCTTTTGCGGGCGAGACTTGAAAGGAACCCCCAGCCCGCGGGGCTGGGGGCTCAGCTTGTCAATAGACTTCCGCGTTTGCCGTTTGCGGCCGCCCCATGCTCGTTACTTCCGGATGCCCAGCTTGGCGATAATGGCGCGGTAACGGTTGATGTCCTTCTTCGCCAGATAGTCCAGCAGGCTGCGGCGCTTGCCGACCATCATCAGCAGGCCCCGGCGGGAGTGATTGTCGTGCTTGTGGACCCGCAGGTGATCGGTCAGCTCGTTGATCCGGGCGGTGAGAATGGCGATCTGCACCTCGGGAGAGCCGGTGTCACCCTCGTGGGTGGCGTTTTCCAGGATGACCTGGGTCTTCTTTTCCTTCTGAATCATGGTATTTCCACCTTTCAAAAAATTACCCGCAGGCTAAGTCAGGGCCGATGGAGCGCCGTTTTGGCTGTATCCCGCGACTGGGCCGGGGGCGAATAGCGGGCCGTTTGGCCAGCCCGACTATCATAGCATGATTTTATCCAAAAGTAAAGGAAAAATTTCCATTTTTTCAAAGAAATCCAGAGCGAACAGCCCGATTTCTTCCCATTCCGCCCCCTCCGGCAGCCGCCGGAAAAAGGCCAGGGTCAGCGGTCCCGCCTCCGGCGGGCCGCCCTTTGGGAAGAACAGCTCTGCCGCCTCCGGTTCTATGACCGCCGCGGCGGGATGCCAGAGGCCCCGGATTCCGGCCAGGCAGGCGTAGGCCCCCGGCTGGAGCCGGGCCAGTTCTTCCGGCAGGGCCAGGCGGCAGAGCGGGCCGTCCGGCACGGCCTGCCCGGTGAGCAAATGGGGGTGGCCCAAAAAGTCGTTGGCCTCCTGGATTTCCCCCGCCTCCAAAAGGTGGCGGATGTGGGTGGAGGAGACGGTCAGGCCCCGGAATTTTTGCTCCGGCACCGAAATATAGGGGATGCCCGATGCCCGGCAGGCCTCCGCCAGCAGGGCGCCGTTGCCCGCCCCCCGGCGGCCAAACCGAAAATCGTGGCCCCAGACCAGCCCCGCTGCATTGTACTCCTCCAGCAGCCGCCGGAAGAAGTCCTGCCAGGGCAGCTCCATCAGCTGCCGGTCGAAGGGCAGCACCAGCGCCCGGTCCATGCCCAGGGCCTTTAGCAGCCGAACCCGGTCCGGCAGGGTGTTGATGAGTCCCGGGGCGGCCCCGTCCGTCAGGGCCTTGGGGTGGTGGTCGAAGGTCAGGGCCCCCGCCGCCGTCCCCAGCCGGTCCGCCAGGTCCCGGCAGGCGGAGAGCAGGGCGGCGTGGCCTAAATGGACCCCGTCGAAAAAGCCCAGGGCCAAAACTTGTTTTATTTGCGTCATACCTCAAAAAAGCTCTTTACCGTGGTCACGACCCCGTTCTGGGCCCGGGCCAGCATGAGAAATTCCCCTTCCGGGCTGTAGGCCCGGTAGAGCCCGTCCGCCAGCGGGCGGGAGAAGGGATTGCCGCTGCGGCAGCGGAGGGTCTGTTTTTCTGTCAGGGACACCGCCGGGAGCTGGTCAAAGAGAGCGTCCACCGGCAGCAAATACTGTTCCGGCCCCTCCAGCAGCGCCTCCAGCGGGACGGCCTCCCGGAGGGTAAATCGGCCCGCCGCCTCCCGGCGGAGGGCGGCCATGCAGCCCCCGCAGCCCAGGGCGGCGCCGATGTCCTTACACAGCGTGCGAATGTATGTCCCTTTGGAGCAGTGGACCCGAATTTCCGCCGAGTCCCCGGAAAAGGCGGTGCATTCCAGGGAAAAGATCGTAATTGGCCGGGGCTGCCGCGCCACCTCTTTCCCCGCCCGGGCCAGGTCGTAGAGCCGCCGGCCCTCCACCTTCAGGGCGGAGTACATGGGCGGCACCTGGAGAATTTGCCCGGTAAATTGGGGCAGGACCGCCCGGAACTGTTCTTCCGTTACGGACACTTCCCGGCGGGACAGCACCGTGCCGGTGACGTCCTCGGTGTCGGTGGTCAGCCCCAGCCGCACCTTTGCCAGGTAGGTCTTCTCCGCACCCTCGAAAAAGGGCACCGCCCGGGTGGCCCGGCCCACGAAAACCGGCAGCACCCCCGTTGCCATGGGGTCCAGGGTGCCTCCGTGGCCGATCCGGCGGGTGTCGCAGGCCCGGCGGACCCGGGCGGTCACGTCCTGACTGGTCCAGCCGGCGGGCTTGTCCACCACCAGGATCCCGTTCATAGCGCCTCCGCCATGGCCTGTTCCATGGCCTGGGCCGCCGCTTCCAGGGACATTTTCAGGGTGGCCCCGGCGGCCCCCCGGTGGCCCCCGCCGCCGAAGGCGCGGCAGATGGCGGCGGCGTCATAGCCCGGCGCCGCCCGGAGAGAGACCTTCACCGACCCGCCGGGATTTTCCCGGAGGGTGGCGGCCAGCACCACCCCCGGCAGGGACCGGGGCAGGCCGGAGACGTTTTCCAAATCGTCCTCCGTGGCCTCCAGGGCGGTCTCCACCGCCTTGGGCAGGGGAAACACGGCAATTTTTCCACCCTGGGACCGGCGGATATGCTGGGCGGCATAGCCGCTGAGCCGGAGCTTTGCCAGGGAGGTGGTCTCAAAAATGGCCTGGTTGATGGAAAACAGGTCGCCCCCCGCCTGGGCGCAGGCCGCCGCCACGGTAAAGGTGTGGGCGGTGGTGTTGGCGTAGCGGAAGCAGCCGGTGTCTGTGGACACGGCGGTGTAGAGGGCCTCCGCGATTTTTTTGTCCATTTTCAGGCCCCAGAGGTTTAGGAGATCCCAGATCAGCTCCCCGCAGGCCCCCATTTCCGGGTCCACCAGCTCCAGGGTCGTGAAGGATTCCCCGGCGTGGTGGTCCAGCCGGAGCTGGATGGCCGGCAGCAGGGCCGAGAACCGGTCCGGCAGCATATTTTTGGAGGCCACGTCCACGGAGATCACCGTCTGCCCGGCCTGGGGGGCGTCTAGGGTGAGCCCGGAGAGGAGGGGCAGGTATTTTTCCGTCACCTCCGGGTTTTTCAGGACGTGGGCGGCCTTCCCCAGGGCCCGAAGGGCCCGGCACAGCGCCGCAGCGGAGCCCACCGTGTCCCCGTCGGGGCGGCGGTGGGTGAGGATCAGGTAGCGGTCCCGGTCCAGGAGCCAGGCGGCGGCGTCAGCTCTCGTCATCGGCATCGGACTCCTCCAGGGAGCGCAGCAGCTCCAGCATTTTGGCCCCCTGGACGATGGACTCGTCCAGGACCCACTGCAGCTCCGGGGTGCAGCGCAGCTGCAGCGCCCGGGCCAGATCCCGGCGCAGGAAGCCCGCGGCGGATTTGAGGCCTTTCATAGCCTCCTTGGCCTTCTCCGTTTCCAGGAAGCTGACATAGACCTTGGCGTACTTCTGATCCGCCGTCACCTCCACCCGGGTGATGGAGATCATGGTGTCCCGCACCCGGGGGTCCTTGACCTCCCGCAGGCGGCTGGACAGCTCCTTGCGGACCGCCTCGTTGATCCGGTCCAATCGGTTGGATGGCATAGTGATCCCTCCTTCTCGGAAATCCGCCGCGCCGGATGGGCGCGGCGGGATCTGGTTAAACCTGAATTTGCTCCATGACGAAGCACTCGAAAACGTCGCCCTCTTTGATGTCGTTGAACTTGGCGATGCTCATGCCGCACTCGTAGCCGGCGGCGACCTCCTTGACCGGGTCCTTGAACCGCTGCAGGGAACCCACCTCGCCCTCGTGGACCACGATGTTGTCCCGCAGCACCCGAACCTTGGCGTCCCGGGACACCTTGCCGTCCTTGACCATGCAGCCGGCGATGGTGCCCACGGCGGAGACCTTGTAAGTCACCCGGACCTCGGCGTGGCCAATGACGGCCTCCCGGTACTTGGGGGCCAGCATGCCCTTCATGGCGGCCTCGATCTCATCAATGGCGTCGTAGATCACCCGGTAGAATCGCATGTCCACCTTGGACCGCTGGGCGTTGGCCTGGGCGGCGGCGTCCGCCCGGACGTTGAAGCCCACCACGATGGCCCCGGCGGTGGAGGCCAGCAGGATGTCGGACTCGTTCACCGCGCCGACCCCGGCGTGGATGACCTTCACCCGGACCTCGTCGTTGGAGATCTTCTCCAGGCTGGCCTTGATGGCCTCGGCGGAGCCCTGAACGTCGGCCTTGACGATCAGATCCAGCTCCTTCATCTCCCCCTCCTTCATCTTGTCGAAGAGGTTGTCCAGGGTCACCTTGGTGGCCAGCTTGGCCTGGGCGTCCTTTTCCGCCTGACGGCGCTGCTCCACCAGCTCCCGGGCCATCCGCTCGTCGGAGACGGCGTTGAACTCGTCGCCGGGGGTGGGCACGTCGGCCAGGCCGGTGATCTCCACGGGCTGGGAGGGGCCGGCGGTCTTGACGGTGCGGCCCTTGTCGTTGGTCATCACCCGGACCCGGCCCACGGCGGTGCCGGCAATGACGATGTCGCCCTGCTTCAAGGTGCCGTTTTGCACCAGCAGCGTGGCGATGGGACCCCGGGCCTTGTCCAGCCGAGCCTCGATCACGGTGCCCTTGGCGGGGCGATTGGGGTTGGCCTTCAGATCCTGGACCTCGGCGGTGACGATGACCATTTCCAGCAGATTGTCGATGCCCATGCCGGTCTTGGCGGAGATGGGGCACACGATGGTGTCCCCGCCCCATTCCTCGGGCAGCAGGTCGTACTCGGTGAGCTGCTGCTTGATCCGGTCCGGGTTGGCGCCGGGCTTATCCATTTTGTTGACGGCCACCACGATGGGGATCTTGGCGGCCTTGGCGTGGTTGATGGCCTCAATGGTCTGGGGCATGATGCCGTCGTCGGCGGCCACCACCAGAATGGCGATATCCGTACACATGGCGCCCCGGGCCCGCATGGAGGTGAAGGCCGCGTGGCCGGGGGTGTCCAGGAAGGTGATGGGATTGCCGTTTACCTGAACGGTGTAGGCGCCGATGTGCTGGGTGATGCCGCCGGCCTCGCCGGAGACCACGTTGGTCTTCCGCACGGCGTCCAGCAGGCTGGTCTTGCCGTGGTCCACATGGCCCATGACCACCACCACGGGGGAACGGGGCTGGAGCTCCTCGGCGGTGTCCACATGGTCGTCGATGATCCGCTCCTCGATGGTGACGGTGACCTCCCGCTCCACCTTGCAGCCCAGCTCCGTGGCCACGAACTCGGCGGTGTCATAGTCGATGGTCTGGTTGATGGCGGCGATGACGCCGTTTTTCAGCAGCAGCTTGATGACCTCCCCGGCGGTCTTCTTCATCCGGGAGGCCAGCTCGCCCACGGTGATCTCGTCGGGGATCTTCACGATGACGGGGGCCCGGCGGGCCACCTCCATCTGGAGGCGGCGGAGCTTCTCCTGCTCCTCGCTGCGGGCCTTGCTGCCCTTGAATTTACCGTCTTTTTTATTATTGGCCTTTTTACCGCCGCCGATGCGCTGCTTGCCGCCGGTGTACTTCTGCTCCCGCTCGCTCATCAGACTGTCCACCCGGTCGTCGAACCGGGCGGCGTTGACCTGGACGGCGGAGGTATCCACCACCCGGCGCTCCCGCTTCCGCTCCGGCTCCTTGGGCTTGGCAGGCTTTTGGGGCTGGGCGTTCTGGGGCGCGGGCTTTTGCTCCGTCTTTGCCTCGGACTTGGTCGGAAGGGGCTTGCCCTCTGGCTTTTTGGGCTGCTCCGGGCGCTTGGGGGCCTTGGCCTGCTCCGGGGCGGGGGTCTCGGCCTTGGGCTGCTCCGGCTTGGCCGGCTCCTTGGGCGGCTCCACGGACTTGGGCGCGGGCTTAGCCGCCTGGGCGGCGAAGACCTGCTCCAAGGACGTGATCTGATGGGTCTGGGTCATGTAGTCAAAAACCGCGTTCAGCTCCTGGTCCGTCAAAATTTGGGAATAGGACTTGGGCTTAGCGGAAAATTTCGCGACGATGGCGGAAATGTCCTTGGGCGGCAGGCCAAAATCCGCCGCGACTTCCTTCACTCGGTACTTCACTAAACTCATATGCACACCTCCAAAATCAATGTTCCTTCTTCTTCCGGCGCTTGTTGCGCTGATGGGCCTTGGCCTCCTCCTGCCGCTGGCGGAGACGGTCCGCCGCCGCTTGAAGGGCCTGGGTCACGTCCTCCGGCGGGGGCGGGTCCAGGGCTTTCAGAAAGGCCAGGGCCAGGGGCGGGTCCAAAAAGGCGGCGACGGCCAGCTGGGCCCGGCCCACGGCGGCGCCAAGCTCCTCCTTGGCGTAGCCCAAACGCAAACTTTTTTGGTTCGTGCCCGCCGTCACGCTCTCCGCCTGCCGCCAGGCGCGGTCGGCGGCGTCGGCGGCCACGCAAATCAGTCGGGCGTTCCCCGCCCGGGCGGCGGCGGCAGCCGCTTCCTCTCCCAGGGCGGCCAGCCCCGCCTTGTGGGCCAGGGACAGATACTGCAGCGCCTTATCCATTTCCCGCCTCCATTTCCCGGGCCAGGCGATCGTAGACCTCCTGAGGGATGGGGGTTTCCAGGCTCCGTTCCAGGGCTCGGGAGCGCTGGGCCTTTTTCAGGCACTCCGGGTTGGGGCACAGGTAGGCCCCCCGGCCGTTGACCTTGCCGGAAAAATCCAGACCCACGGTGCCGTCGGTCCGGCGCACCACCCGGATCAGCTCCCGCTTGGCCTTCCGTTCTCGGCAGCCCATACACTGCCGCTGGGGAATTTTCTTCTCCATGGACGGCCCCCCTTACTCCTGGGCGGCGCCTTCCAGGGAGGACTGGGACTTGATGTCGATCTTATAGCCGGTGAGCCGGGCGGCCAGGCGGGCGTTCTGGCCCTCCTTGCCGATGGCCAGGCTCAGCTGGTTGTCCGGCACCACCACCCGGCAGGCCTTCTGGCCGGGGATCTGGGTGACGGAGACCACCTCCGCCGGGCTTAGCGCGGCCCGGACATATTCACAGGGGTCTTCCGAATAGACCACGATATCCACCTTTTCGCCGTGGAGCTCCTCCACCACGGCGGCCACCCGGCCGCCTCTGGGCCCCACGCAGGCGCCCACGGGGTCCAGCCCCTCCTGGGCGGCTCGGACGGCCATTTTGGAGCGGGACCCGGCCTCCCGGGCGATGTTGCGGATCTCCACCTGGCCCTCCGCGATCTCCGGGGTCTCCAGCTCGAAGAGCCGCCGGATCAGATTGGGATGGGTCCGGGAGACGTAGAGTACCGGCTCCCGGCCGGCGTTCCGGGTCTCCAGGGAGTAGGCCTTTATGGTCTCGCCGGGGGCGAAGCGCTCCCCGGGGATCTGCTCGCTGGAGCGGAGGACGGCGTCGCTGGCCTCCTCCCCCTGGCCCACGGTGAGGACCAGGGCGCCGGGGTCATTCTCCGCCAGGTGGATCTTCCACATGGGAATGCCCAGCTCCCGGGCCAGCTCATAGGCCGAGGCCTTCCGGCCGGTGTTCCGCTGGATCAGCGCCTCCGCCTCGGTGATCTGCTGTTTCACGGCGGCGAAGTCCGTCACCTTGCCGGTGACCAGCTCCTGGGCCTTGGCGGTGAACCGCTCGGGGGCGGCGTTCATGCCCCGCTCGGCCTCCCGGATGCCCTGGATCACCACCTGCTTGGCGGTCTGGGCGGCGATGCGCCCGAATTTGTCGATATTGATGGGGATGCTGATGACGCCCCCCACCTGGGCGTTGGGGTCGATGGCAAGGGCGGCGTCCAGCTGGATCTCCAGGGCAGAGTCCTCCACCTCCTCCACCACGGTCTTGACCTGGAACATGGTCAGGCCCTTTTCGCTCAGGTCCACCACCACGTTTTCCGCGGGCACGTCCCGGTGATCCTCCCGGTCCCGGCGGTAGGCGTTGGTCAGGGCCTGCTTCAGCCGCTCCACCATGTAGTCCACGGGGATGCCCTTCAGGGCCTCTAAGTCCCGCAGGCTGGCGAAAATTTCCGCGCCGATGTCCACCTTGGGGGCCTCGACGGTTTTCTTCCGAGTATTTCTGGCCATTTTCTTTCCTCCTGGTTCCATATGTTTAAAATTCGGCCCGGAGACGCACCAGAGCCACCTGGGATCTTTCCAGGGTCACAGGCTCCCCCTCCGGGGGCCGGACGGTGATCCGCCCGCCGTCATAGCCTTCCAAAATCGCGGGAAATTCCTTCCTGCCCCCCAGGGGGCGGTAGAGCTTCACCCAGATGGGGGACCCCATGAATTTCTCAAAATCCGACGGCCGCCGCAGTGGCCGCTCCAATCCCGCGGAGCAGACCTCGAAGTGGTAGCGCTCCGGGATGGGGTCGGCCTCGTCCAGCAGGGGGTCCAGCGCCCGGGAGACGGCCTCGCAGTCATTGATGCTCACGCCGCCGTCCTTGTCGATGTACACCCGGAGGAACCGCTCCGAGCCCTCCCGGACGTACTCCACGTCCCACAGCGAACAGCCCTGGGCCTCCGCGATGGGCCGGGCCATCTCCGCGACCAAGTCCGTTACTTTCAATAAATTCGCCTCTTTCAGCGCAAAAGAGAGGGGCGGTCCCCTCTCTTTTGTAGTATCTACGCAAGATTACTGATAGTATACCATCCTTGTCCCCATTTTGCAAGAGGGAAATGGAAGAAAAATCCGGTTTTTTTCAACAAAATTCGGAAAAACCTACGCCTCGCTCCAGCCGTCCGGGTCCACCGGCTCGCCCTGGATGTATTTCCGGTCCCAGTCGTCGTCAAACAGGCGGCTGGCTCGCTCCAGGGGGCATCCGGCGGCCAGATCGTCGGCCAGGGTCCGCAGGGCGGGCGCCGGCTCCAGGCAGTCCATATAAAATTCCGGCAGGGCCGACTCCCCCAGGCTGGCCCCCAGCAGGGCGCCGGCCACGGCCCCCACGGCGGCGCTGCGGCCGGAGTGGTTCACGGCGCAGATCATGGCGGCGTCAAAGTCCCCTCCGGAGGTCAGCACGGCGTAGAAGGCGCCGGCCAGGGCCTTGGGGGCGGTGTCACATTCCAGACGGGTCATCACTTGAAGAGGCTCCTCCGCGCCTTTGGCCAGGGCAATGACCCGGTGGAGCATCCCCCGCAGCTCCTCGGCCTGGGGGTACTGCCGCCCAAACTGAGCCGCGGCGGCGTCGGCGGCCTGGCGGAAATGCTCCTCCATAGGAACCTCCGGCTCCTGGGCCAGCCCCGCCACGCAGTAGGCCAGCACCGCCCCGGATAAAAAGGTGGCCGGGTCCCCGTGGGTCAGGGCCACGGTCTCCATGCCCAGCTGGCCGATCTCCTGGGGCTGCATTCGGTCGGGATCAAAGAACAGCCCCACGGGGATGGCGGCGGTGAGGCTCCCGCAGGAGGCGGACTTGCCCACCGGCTCCTCCGGAGAACCGGCCTCCCCCCGGCGGAGGGTGTCCAGCATCCAGGTGTCCATGCAGCACCGGCGGCGCAGCTCCGGCGCCCGGCTGACCCAGCACAGGGCCCGGTCCGGCGTCCGGCGGGTATTTTGAATTTGGGCCCACTCCCGCTGGGCGGCGGCCACATAGCGGATGAAGGGGGCCATTTTCCCCTGGGTCTGGCCTCGGGTGGCGCCCAGGAGCAGGGCGTTGGCGGTGTAGGCCGCCAGCTGGGTGTAGGAGGTGACGTCGGCGTAGCCGTTGACCAGGTCGTAGCCCAGCAGGCCGTTGGGGCCGTAATCCCGCTGGATCTCGGGCCAGGATTTGCTGTCCACGGTGTAGCCCATGGCGTCGCCGACAGCGAGGCCCAGCAGGCACCCTCGGCAAATTTCAGCTTTCGTGGGCATACCGCCGCCCCCTTTCCGCTTTCTCCCTTTATCTTATACCGAAACAGGGAAAAAAGCAAGCAAAACTCTCAAAAATGGGAAATTCCGGGGACAGTTTTCAGCGCCTCCGTCAAAAGGGGCAGATACTCCTCCGTGACCCCGGCGTAGTTGACCACCAGGGTGGCGTGGATATCCGCTGGGGGCGGGGCGTGGTAGTATTGGGACAGGGTGCGGATGGCGACGCCCGCCCGGGCGAAGTGGGCCCGGAGGGAAGCGTCGGAAATTGGGGTGTCCACCTTCAAAAGGAAGTGAAGCCCCGCGTCCTGCTCCGCGATGGCAAAGCCCGGCCCGCAGCTTTGGATTGCGGCGATGACCCGGCTTCGCCGGGCCCGGTAGGTCTTGCGCATCCGGTTGATGTGCTTTTCAAAATAGCCCCGGCTGAGAAATCGGGCCAGGGCGTACTGCTCGAAGCTGGGGACGGTGCAGCCGTAAAACCCCAGCGTTTCCTTCAGACGCCGGTACAGCGCCTCCGGCAGGGCCAGATAGCCGATCCGAATGGCGGGGGCCAGGCTCTTGGAGAAGGTGTTCATATAGATCACCCGCTCCCGGTCCAGGGAGGCCATGGCTGGCAGGGGATGGGCCCGAAACTCGCTGTCGTAATCGTCCTCGATGATCCACCGGTCCGGGGCGGCCTGGGCCCATTCCAGCAGGGCTGTCCGCCGGGCCATGGAGGTGACGGCCCCGGTGGGAAAGTGGTGGGCAGGGGAAAAGTGGAGTACCTGGGCCCCCTCCAGTCCCTGGGGCACCACCCCCTGACTGTCCAGGGGCGCGGGGACGCACCGGGCGCCCCCGGCGGTGTAGATGCTGCGCAATTTTCCGTAGCCCGGCTCCTCCAGGGCAAACACCTTGTCCCGGCCCAGGAGCTGGAGCAGCAGATTGCACAGAAAATCGGTGCCCGCGCCGATGAGGATCCGCTCCGGCTCCACGGACAGGCCCCGAAAGGCCGCCAAATGCCCGGCGATGGCCTGGCGCAGCTCCAAAATGCCCAGGCTGGGCATGGGGGCCAGCAGCGCCGGCCCCAGATCCAGGGTCACCTCCCGCTGGAGGCGGCTCCACACGGAAAAGGGAAAGTCCGGCGGGGCGGCGGAGGTCAGATCCAGTTTTGGGGGCGGCACAGCCGCCTCCGGCGGGTCCGGCAGGGGCCGGACCGGGGCGGACCGCTCCACGGATTCTACAAAATACCCCACCCGCTCCTGAGCCCGGAGATATCCCTCCGATAGCAGCTGGGAATAGGCGGCCTCCACCGTGATCTGGCTGACCTGGAGATGGGAGGCCAGGGCCCGCTTGGAGGGCAGCTTCTCCCCCGGCGGGAGGGCGCCGGAGAGGATATCGTCCCGGAGGGCCCGGTACAGGGACTCATACAGGGGCAGGCCCGGCGCTTTTTTCAGGGTGTAGGTTCGCATACCGGCGCAGGCTCCTTCAAGGTTCTTGCGGCGTGGCGGAGGACTTCAGCGCTTCGATCAGGTCGGGAATGGCCCTGCGGGCCCAGGCGATGATCTTGTCTCCCCAGTCAAAGATCCGCTGAATGGCGAAAAACACCGTGGGGGTCATCAGCAGCAGAGTAAACATGATGAGCCTGGACCCCACGCTGCCGGTTTGCAGCTCCAAAATGCCCCAGAACAGGGTGAAGCACGCCACCAGCCCCGCCGCCATGGCGGCCCAGATGATTTTCCGGAACAGATTGAAGGGCTTACAGGTCTGGTACAGCACCAGCAGCCCCACCACCCCCAAAATGGCGGCGCAGACCGTGCTGGTCTCGTCCTGGGGCAGGCTGAAGACCTGCATATAACCCTGGGCCATCAATGCCACAAAAATATTGGTCAGCCCGCCGGGGAAGGCCCGCCGCAGCACCCCCGCCAGAAACCTGCCCCGGACCCGCTCATAGTTGGGCTCCATGGCCAGGAAGAAGGAGGGAATGCCAATGGTCAGGGTGGAAATGGCGCTCAAATGCACCGGGGCCAGAGTGTAGGGCCACAGGGTCAGCAGGCTGCACAGCGCCAGACCCAGGGAGAAGATGTTCTTCACCAGAAATAGGGTGGCGGCCCGCTGGATGTTGTTGATCACCCGCCGGCCCTCCCCCACGATGCCGGGCATGGCGGCAAAGTCCGAGTCCAGCAGCACCAGCCGGGCCACCTGGCTGGCGGCCTGGGCCCCGGAGGCCATGGCGATGCCGCAGTCCGCCTCCTTCATGGCCAGCACGTCGTTGACGCCGTCGCCGGTCATAGCCACGGTGTGCTTCGCCGCCTTGAAGGCCCGGATCAGCTTTTTCTTCTTCTCCGGGGTGACGCGGCCAAAGACGGTGTACTCCTCCGCGGCCTTGCGGAAGTCCTCGTCGCTCTCCAGACCGGTGACGTCCACCAGCTTGTCCGCGTTCTCAATGCCCGCCCGGCCGGCGATCTGGCTGACCGTGGCGGGATTGTCCCCGGAGATCACCCGGATGGAGACCCCCTGGGCGGCGAAATAGCGGAAGGTGTCCTGAGCCTGGGGCCGGATCCGGTTGGTCAGCAGCACCAGGGCCAGGGGGGTGAGCTTCTCCTCCTCCAGCGCCCCGGGCTGGGGGTCGCCGTCGTACCGGGCCACCAGCAGCACCCGGTAGCCGGACTCCGCCCAGTCCTGGGCCTGGGCCCGCACCTCCGGGAAGCCCTCCCGGATCAGATACTCCGGCGCGCCGGTGAGATAGGCCCCCCGGTCCTTAAATACCCCGCCGCTCCACTTGGCCGAGGAGGTGAAGGGAATGTAGCGCTGGCACTCCCAGTCCGACGTGCCGTCGAACAGCTCCGCCAGAGCCCGGGCGGTGTCGTTGTCCGGCTCCCGGCTGCCGTAGAGGGCGGTGAGGGCAGCCTCCGTCTCGTCGTAGGCATCCGGCGTTAGGGGCAGAATGTTTTCCACGTCCATGGCCGGTTCCGTGATGGTGCCGGTCTTGTCCACGCACAGCACGTCTACCCTCGCCAGGGTCTCGATGCAGTTCATGTCCTGCACCAGCACCCGCTTCCGGGTGAGCTTCACGGCGGACACCGCCATGGCCACGCTGGTCAGCAGGTACAGCCCCTCGGGGATCATGCCGATCAGGGCGGCCACGGTACTCTCCACGCTGGTCCGCAGCTCGGAATGGAGCAGGAAAAACTCCTTGTAGAACATGGCAAGGCCCACGGGGATCAGCAAAAAGCCCACCGCCCGGATCAAATGGTCCAAGGAACGCATCATTTCCGACTTGGCGGCCTTGGGATCGGCCTTGGCCTCCCGGGCCAGCTTTGCGGCGAAGGCGTCGGGGCCCACCTGGGTCAGCTGGGCCCGGCCCCGGCCGGCGATAACGAAGCTGCCGGAGCGCAGGGCGTCCCCAGGGCCCTTGCCGATGGCGTCGGCCTCGCCGGTGACCAGGGACTCGTCCACCTGCAGCTCCCCGACCCGCAAAATAGCGTCGGCGCAGATCTGATTGCCGGGGGAAAACTCCACAATGTCGTCCCGCACCAGCTCCGTGGTAGGCAGGGCGATCTTCTCCCCGTCCCGGTAGACCGGCAGGGTCTGGGCCGCCACCAGGGTCAGCTTGTCCACCGCCCGCTTTGCCCGGATCTCCTGGAAGCAGGCGATGACGGTGTTGACCACCACGATGACCAAAAAGGTCATGTTCTTCACGGAGGAACCCGCCAGAATCAGGATCGCCGCCAGCACCAAAAAGACCAGGTTGAAGAAGGTGACGCAGTTGTGGAAAATGATGTCCCGCTCGCTGCGGCCGGCGCCCTCCGGGGCGGCGTTGCCCCACCCGGCGTCTAGACGGCGCTGGGCCTGCTCCTGGGTCAGCCCCACCTCGGGGTCCGGGTTGCAGACGGGCAGGGGGGTGCGGACGGGGGAGGTTTGTTTCTCTTGAGCCTTCATAGCTGGACCTCCTAAAGCGGCGCTGCCGCTCCAATACTTACTTTTCCCATATTATAGCACATTCGCCCCTAAAACGAAACCCCTAGAAGGTTAAGCTTTTATTAAGATGTAGCATCAAAATTGTATCAGCGCCCCCGGCCTCCGGCCGGGGGACGTCGGGGCAAAGCCAATCCCCCGGCCTCGAAACAAAAATCCCCCGCTTTTGCCGGTCGCAAAAGCGGGGGAAAGACCCATTATAGCAGGGTAAAGGACGCTTCTTCAAACTGCCGGACCAGAAAATCGGCTCGCCATTCCACATCCCCCTGAACCGGCTCAAAATGGAGGGAGGAAAAGGCCGCGCAGCGCTTTTCCCCCGGGCTGCCGCCGGGAAAGACAGCGGTGGGTCCGTCCGCCCCGCCGATGAAGCCGATCACCGCGGCGCTATTCGTAGCGGTGGGGCCGGCGGGGTCCCGCAGCCCGATCTCCAGAGGCTGGTCGCCCTCGGCGCAGTCGCAGATCAGCACCCGCTCCTCCGGCTCCGGGGAGAGGGTGTAGACCATGGCCACCGTGTTGGTGGGATAAAACCAGCGGTCGGAGCCGAAGGACTTTGCCGGGATGGTCTTCCCTTCCAGCTCCTGTACGGTCAGATCATAAATTTTTCCGCTGACCGGGTGGGACAGCCGGAAGCGGTCCCCGGCCTGATGGGCCGTAAAATGGGGCCCCGGCACCCGAACGGGCTGCTGCTCCATGGTCAGGCGGAGGGTTTTGATCGCCGGCCGGCGGCCGCCCCAGGGAAACACGTTCCGGCAGACGACCCATCCAAAGAACTCGTCCAGCCCATAGTGGTCCACGGCCCATTTGGCCTCCAGCTCCATGGTGAACCCTTCCGGCAGGCAGGGGTTGAAGCACACGCTGTACCCGTGGGAGACCCGGAGGGTCTTCCCGTTTAATTCCAGGCGGGGCCGGAAATCGAAGCAGAGGGGATTTTCCAACTCCATCCGCATTTGCTGCTCTCGGGTGCGGTTTTCCGACGAATCTCGCGCCGGGTCCAGATCCCACTTTTCCATATAGCGGCGAATTTCCGCCGGTTCCGCCCGCATACAGAGATCCACCACCAGACCCTTGGCGCAGGCATAGGCCGCCGGGACTGCCCAGCGCCGCCCGGCCCAGGTAAATTCCACGCCCAGAGGAATTTCCGTCCCAGCCCGATCCTTTCCCCGGTGGACCCAGAACCCTCCGTCAAAATAGACCTTCCACGCTGGCTTTTCCGGCTCCGGGGCAGACGCCAGATCGTAATAATCTTCCGAAAATTTAATTTTGGAGTAGTCAAAACCGGCCTGAAGGGTGTGGATATATTCCCAGGGCCGCTCCATAGGGGCCAGGCGGAAGGCTTCGGCAATTTCCGACAGGGTCTTCTCCTGCTCCTGGGTGGGCGGATTGTCCCGGAGGAAGGCGTCAAACTGCTCCTCGTCAAACATCCAGGCCTGCTCTAAGGCGGCGGTGTCCCCGCAGGAAAGGAGCAGCCGCAGAAAATCCTCAAAATTTTCCGCCAGCGGGCGGACATAGTTGGGGGCGCTGTTCATGGGACTGACGGCGAATACCATCCCGCCAAAGCCCCGGATAAAGCAAAAATGGATGCCGTCCACCCCCGCCCAGCCAAAGATCGACGCCCCCTTGGGGGTGCAGAAATAGGGCGTGTTGTCCTCTCGGCGCGCCGCGCCCACCGGGGCCAAGTCGATGCCCCGCCGAAGGAATTTCTCGAAGGTCTTGTCCATCCCAACTTTCCCCTTTCCGCCTCAACCAGTCCATCCACCGCCCGCCGATACCGGGAAAAATCCACCATTTTACCTTTTTATTTCAGTGCATTCCTTATTGGGAATGCTCCCCCTACCCATGCCGGGGGCCTTACTTTCTTGTTTCGGCAAGAAAGTAAGCAAAGAAGCCGACCAAGGGGGCGCTTCGAGCAAAGGCGCCCCCCTTGGATTCCCCCGCCGCTCCCCAATAGTGCCAAGCTACGGAGAATATTTGTGGGCTTACGGCTTTCTCATTTCGGTGCGCTCCGCTCAGAAGGAACGATACCGAGCGGGTCCAGCAGATGTAACGATTACTGCCAGGCCCGCGCACGCATTGTCAGCGGCCACTGGCCGCCGATACCGAGCGAGCCCAGCAGATGTAACGATTACCACCAGACTGGCGCACGTCTTGTTCGCGGCGACCCGCCGTCGATACCGAGCAGGCCCAGCAGATAAAACGATTATTGCCAGACCGGCGCACGCATTAGCCGTGGGTCTTACCCACCGGCGCGCTTTTTCATTACTTGGCGCATCCGGGCGGCGTGATCCAGCTCCCGCTTGCGAATCCGCAGACTCTTGGGCGTACACTCTAAAAGCTCGTCGTCCGCCAGAAATTCCAAGCACTGCTCCAATGACAGCACCCGGGGGGTCGTCAGCCGCAGCGCCTCGTCGGACCCGGCGGCCCGCATGTTGGTCAGCTGCTTCTTCTTGCAGACATTCACCGTCATATCCTCGTTCCGGCTGCAAATGCCCACCACCATGCCGGCGTAGACCTGGACGCCCGGGCCAATGAACAGGGCGCCCCGCTCCTGGGCGTTATATAGACCGTAGGAGCAGGCCTCGCCGCTTTCAAAGGCGATCAAAGAGCCGGTGAGCCGCCGGTCGATCTCCCCCTTCATGGGGGCGTAGCTGTCCAGAACGGAACTCATCACGCCCTCGCCCCGGGTGTCCGTCAGAAATTCGCTGCGGTAGCCAAACAGGCCCCGGGAGGGCACCAGAAACTCCAGCCGGTAGCGGCTGCCCATGGGGGTCATGGACAGCAGATCCCCCCGGCGGCGGCCCAGCTTCTCAATCACCGCGCCCATACTGTCCTCCGGTACGTCGGCCACCATCCGCTCAATGGGCTCGCAGACCTGGCCGTCAATGACCTTGGTCAGCACCCGGGGGGTGGACACCGCAAATTCATACCCCTCCCGGCGCATGGTCTCCATCAGAATGGACAGGTGCATCTCCCCCCGGCCCGCCACGTTGAAGGCGTCGGTGCCCATCTCCGTGACGTGGAGGGACACGTCCTTTAATAGCTCCCGCTCCAGCCGGTCCCGCAGGTTCCGGGAGGTGACGAATTTGCCCTCCCGCCCGGCGAAGGGAGAGTCGTTGACGGAGAAGGTCATCTCAATGGTCGGGTCGGAAATCTTCACGAAGGGCAGGGGCTCCGGCGCGTCTGGAGCGCAGAGGGTCCGGCCAATGGTGATGTCGGACATGCCGGACAGGGCCACGATCTCCCCGGCGGCGGCCTCCTGAACGGGCTTCCGGCTCAGACCGTCGAACTCGTAGAGCGCCGCTACCTTGCCCCGCTCTCGGAAAGCATTGTCGTGGTAGTCGCAGATGGAGACCTCCTGATTCACCCGGATCACGCCCCGCTCGATCCGGCCAATGGCGATCCGGCCCACATAGTCGTTGTAGTCGATGGAGGATACCAGCAGCTGCAGCGGCCCCTCCGCGTCCCCGGAGGGGGCGGGAATGTAGCGCAGAATGGTCTCGAACAGGGGGGCCAGGTCGGTGCCCACCTCGTCGGGACTGTAGGAGGCCACGCCCTGCCGGGCGGAGCAGAAGACGGTGGGGGAGTCAAACTGCTCGTCGGTGGCGTTCAGGTCCAGCAGCAGCTCCAGCACCTCGTCCATGACCTCGTGGACCCGTGCGTCGGGCCGGTCGATCTTGTTGACCACTACAATGACCTTGTGGCCCAGCTCCAGGGCTTTTTGGAGGACGAACCGGGTCTGAGGCATGGGGCCCTCGGCGGCGTCCACCAGCAGCAGAACGCCGTTGACCATTTTCAGGATCCGCTCCACCTCGCCGCCGAAGTCGGCGTGGCCCGGAGTGTCCACAATATTGATCTTGTAGCCGTTGTAGGTGACGGCGGTATTTTTCGCCAAAATGGTGATGCCCCGCTCCCGTTCCAGGTCGCCGGAGTCCATGACCCGCTCCACGGTGGCCTGGTTCTCCCGGTACACGCCGCCCTGCTTGAGCATCTGGTCTACCAGGGTGGTCTTGCCGTGGTCCACGTGGGCGATGATGGCGATATTGCGGAGCTTCTCCTGAGGTAACATAGCTGTATCTCCTTAATATAAAATTCAACGGGAATTGATAAAATGTGTATCGGTTCCGGCGGCGGCGCCGATACCGGGCAAGCAGGATCGGGCAGCGATCCCAGAGGGCCCCGTGCGCTTTCGGACCCTGTCCGTCCGCCGCCGGTGATTATAGCACAATGTAAAAACATTTGCAACTAAAATTGTGGGGTTTTACTAAAAAAATGGAAAAAACAGAAAAAGGTTGACCAAAAGTAGAAGGTGTGTTATAGTTATGCCGCTATCTCCGGCGGCCGCGGGAAAACATCCGCAGTCCTGCCGCCGGAGGCGAGGCGCGACATGCGTAAAAAGGCGATAACCTACCTGATGATCGTGGGCGTGGCCCTGCTGGGAGCGCTGAACTATCAGCTCTTTGTCTTCCCCAACCGGTTCGCCCCCGCCGGGCTCAACGGCATCTGCACCATGATCCAGTATCTGTCCGGCATCAGCGTGGGCTATATGAGTCTGCTCATCAATATCCCCCTGGCCATCATCGTCTACCGCCACGTCAGCAAGGCCCTGGCGGTGCGGAGCATGGCCTATGTGCTGGTGTTCTCCGGGGCGCTGCTGGTGCTGGGGCAGCTGGACCTGTCCCAGTTTGCCTACGAGACGGAAAACGGCACCAGCACCATTTTGGGCCCCCTGGTGGCCGGCGTCATCAACGGCTTCTGCTACTCCATGCTCCTGCGGGCCAGCGCCTTCTCCGGCGGCACGGATTTTATCGCCGCCATCATCCACAAGCGCCGCCCGGAGCAGTCCATCATGGGCCAGATCTTCCTGCTGAACGTGGCGGTGGCGGTGGCCTCCTACTTTGTCTACGATTTCCAGATGGAGCCGGTGCTGCTGTGCATCATGTACAGCTTCACCTCCTCCACCGTCTCCGAGCGGCTGATCAAAAGCGGCCGCAGCGCCCTGCGCTATGAGATCATCACGGAGCACCCGGAGCAGCTGTCCCAGGACATTATCCAGAAGCTCCACCACAGCGCCACTCTGATCCCCGCCAAAGGCGTCTACTCCGGCAAGCCCACCAATATCCTGGTGTGCATCGTCAACAAGACCCAGAGCGCCGTGGTGGCGAACATGATCCGCCACAGCCCCAATACCTTCGCCACCGTCTCCCAGGTGGGGGAGGTCATGGGCAACTTCAAGCATTTGGACCCCGAGGGCCGGCCCGAAAAAGATTTCCTTGACAGCGGGGACGAAAAAGCGGTATAATTCTACAAATACAAATAAATTAGGAGGATCACCATGGCTTACTACTATCCGGAACCCAGCCACACCTTCAGCGAGTACCTGCTTATCCCCGGATACACCTCGGAGGACTGTATTCCGGACCGGGTGAGCCTGCGAACGCCCCTGACCAAGTTCCGCAAGGGCTTTGAGGAGCCCGCCATCAGCCTGAACATTCCCCTGACCTCCGCCATCATGCAGTCGGTGTCCAACGACACCCTGGCCATTGCCCTGGCCAAGGAGGGGGGTCTGAGCTTTATCTACGGCTCCCAGACCATCGAGGCCCAGGCCGCCATGGTGGCCAAGGTCAAGAGCCACAAGGCCGGGTTCGTGGTCTCCGCCTCCAATCTAACCCCCGAGGCCACCCTGGGGGACGTGCTGGCCCTGAAGGCCCAGAACGGCTTCTCCACCGTGGCCATCACCCACGACGGCACCGCCAACGGCATCCTCCGGGGCCTGGTCACCAGCCGGGACTACCGGCTCTCCCGGATGAGCAAGTCCGACAAGGTCAAGGACTTTATGACCCCCATGGAGCATCTGGTGACGGCCCCCGCCGGCACCACCCTCAGCGAGGCCAACGACATTATCTGGGAGCATAAGCTCAACGCCCTGCCCATTGTGGACAAGGAGGGGCGGCTGTGCCACTTCGTCTTCCGGAAGGACTACGCCTCCCACAAGGACAATCCCCTGGAGCTGCTGGACGAGAAAAAGCGCTACCTGGTGGGCGCGGGCATCAACACCCGGGACTATGCCCAGCGGGTGCCGGCGCTGCTGGAGGCCGGGGCGGACGTGCTGTGCATCGACTCCTCCGAGGGCTACACCTGCTGGCAGCAGAAGACCATCGCCTGGATTCGGGAGAAATACGGCGACACCGTGAAGGTGGGCGCGGGGAACGTGGTGGACCGGGACGGATTTTTGTTCCTGGCCCAGGCCGGGGCAGACTTTGTGAAGGTCGGCATCGGCGGCGGCTCCATCTGCATCACCCGGGAGACCAAGGGCATCGGCCGGGGCCAGGCCACGGCGCTGATCGAGGTGGCGGCGGCTCGGGACGAGTACTTCCGGGAGACGGGGATCTACGTCCCCATCTGTTCCGACGGCGGCATCGTTCACGACTATCACATGACCCTGGCCCTGGCCATGGGGGCGGACTTCCTGATGCTAGGCCGGTACTTCGCCCGGTTCGACGAGGCCCCCTCTCCCAAGGTGCTGGTCAACGGGGTCTACATGAAGGAATACTGGGGCGAAGGCTCCAACCGGGCCCGGAACTGGCAGCGCTACGATCTGGGCGGCGATAGCAAGCTGAGCTTCGAGGAGGGCGTGGACTCCTATGTGTCCTACGCCGGGCCGCTCCACACCAATGTGGAGAACAGCCTCTACAAGGTCAAAAGCACCATGTGCAACTGCGGCGTGACCACCATCGCTTCGCTTCAGAAGGAGGCCAAGCTGACCCTGGTCTCCGCCACCTCCATCGTGGAGGGCGGCTACCACGACGTGACCCTCCGGTCCAGCTCTCAGCCCGGCGGCTGATCTCAACAGGCCCCCCAACTGAAAGGGGGCCTTTCCTTTATCTGCCTACCTTTTTATTTCGGTGCGTCCCCTGTCGGGAATGCTCCCCCGACCCCTGCCGGGGGCCCTACTTTCTTGCTCCTGCAAGAAAGTAGGCAAAGAACAGGCTTAAGGGGGCGCTTCGAGCAAAGGCGTTAATTGAGGTATGATTGCCACCGGCAATCATAAATATTTTAGATTCGCTGCGCGGAGCACCACCCCTTAAGAATCCCCCCGCCGCCTCGCCAGAGGCGCTGGGGGAAATTCGAGAGGGGCCTACGGCCCGTCTACCGTGAATTTGTGAGACCTTTTGTGCAGCGTTCCAAATTCTGCTAAGCGCTGATTGGTAAGTTGTACTAGTGGAGTTTCTTAATCGGTACAATGAAACCTTGTGAGTCTTTTACTCCTATTTTGGTGCAACCCATTTTTTCGCCAGTGCAACAATCAACGTGACACACTATTTTGCACGCTGCATCCTTAAATTTTGCATACCTACGTTATAGAGCCGTAAGTCCACATATGTTCTCCGCTTTTACGCAATGTTGGGGAGCGGCGGGGGATTCCAAAGGGGGCGCCTTTGCTCGAAGCGCCCCTTTGGTCGGCTTCTTTGCTTACTTTCTTGCCGAAACAAGAAAGTAAGGCCCCCGGCAGGGGCCGGGGGAGCATTAGCGGTGCGGAACGCACTGAAATAAGAAGGTAGGCAGGAGAAAAATAGCCCTCGCCCACCCGAAAAGGTAATTATTGCCCACCCACCCAGCAGCGGTGGCTCTCAGCGCCCCCTTGGTCGGCTTCTTTGCTTACTTTCTTGCCGAAACAAGAAAGTAAGGCCCCCGGCAGGGCTAGGGGGAGCAGTGCCGGTGCAGAATGCACCGAAATAAGAAGGTAGGCAGGAGTATTTTACCCCCACCCGCCCCGCAGAGGTGTGCGCACTGAAATAAGAAGGTAGGCAGGATCGTTTTTCTCCCGTCCCGGTGGAAGCGTCGAAAAAAATCAGGGCCCCTTGCGGGGCCCCGATTTTATTTGACGTATTCGATGACCACCCGGCGGTTGGGTTCCGTCCCGGTGGAGTAGGTGGTGATGTTCTCCATGTCCTGGAGGGTGGCGTGGATCACATGGCGCTCATAGGCGTTCATGGGCTCCAGGGTGGTGCGCCGGCGGAGCTTCAGGACCTGCTGGGCCTTCTTCCGGGCGTAGCGGCGGAGGGAATCCTCCCGCTTCTCCCGGTAGGCCTCGGCGTCCACGCTGACCCGGATGTGGCCGGACTGGCCCCGGTTCACCGCGTTGCCGCACAGATGCTGGATGGCGTCCAGGGTGTCCCCCCGGCGGCCGATGAGATAGCCCAGATCCCCGCCTACCAGATCCACCCGGTAGGAGTTCTCCTCCACCTTCCAGGCGTGGGGCACGGCGTCGGAGCCCATATGCTCCAGAAGACCCTTGAGGAAGACCTCGATCCGCTCCTCCGTGCTGCCGGGCTCGGCAGGCGCGTAGACCTTGGGCGCGGCGGGGGCCTGCTTCTCCTCGGGCTGCTGCCTGGGGGCCTTGGGCTGGGGCTTGTCCCTGTGGGGACGGTCCTGCCGCTCGGGCCGGGCCTTGGGGGGATTGAAGGGCCTGTCCACCTTCCGGATTTCGGGCTTGTTCTCCGGGGTGATCTCCTTGGGGGTTTCCTTCTTGGGCGCCTTGGGGGGCTTGGCGGAGCGGGAGGCGGAGGACAGGGCGGTCTTGGGCGCCGCCTCCGGCGCGGGGATGGGGTCCGGCGCCTCGTAGGTCACCTGGACCTTGGCCGGGGCCGCGCCGAAGCCCAAAAAGCCCGCCTTGGCCTGGGCCAGCACCTGGACGGAAACGCTGTCCCGGTCCAGACCCAGCTGATTCAGCGCGTTCTCAATGGCAAGATCGATGGTCTTGCCGGTGGCAACAATGGTTTTTTCCATGTCTTATTCCTCCGTATGGTTGCCGTAGCGGTTGGGGTCATAGGCCCGCCCCTTGCAGTAGGGCCGGCTGGGGACCCCGGAGAGGGCGCCGGAGGCGTCCGCTTCCTCGTCCTCCTCCACCGTGCCCTTTCGGGCGGCGTACTCCTTGGCCGCGGCGGCCTTGGCAGCCTGCTGATCCCGCTGCTGCTTCTGCTGCAATTTCTTTTTGCTGGTGTTCTCGGTGATGCCTTCGGGGTTGGCGGCCCGGCGCTCGGCCCGCTGCCGCTCCTTTTCGGCCTCGATCCGGTCCCGCTCCATGGCCTGCTGGAGCCGAATGGCGTCCTCGGCGTCGTAGATCTTCCGGTAGTGCTGGGTCAGGACCACGTCGATGGCAATGGACACCATGCCCTGGACGAACCAGTACAGGCTCAGCGCCCCGGGCACCGTGAAGCCCACCCACAGCGACAGCAGGGGCGAGATGATCATCATGGTCTTGTTGGTCTGATTTGCCTGGGAATTTTCGGCGGTCTCCTTGTCCTTTACGCCGTTTTTGTCGGTGATGACGGAATTGTTCATCTTGGTCATGATGAACATGCTCAGCACCTGGCTGCCGGCGGAGAACACCGGGATCAGGAAGGCCCCGATGTGGGCCCAGTCATAGGCGCTCCAGGCGAAGATGTTGAATTCGGGGATGGCGCCCACGTCGATGCCCAAAAAGTCAAAGTTCATGCCGGCCAGGGTGGCCTCGCTGACGCCGGGGATGGCGTCCCGGATGACCTGGGCGTACTCATGGATGTGCCGGGCGGCGGCGACCTGGGCGTAGTAGGTGTTGCCGGTAAAATACTGGGGCGCCTGCTCCGTCATGACGGCGACAATCTGCGCCGCCGTCTCCGCGGTTTCGTGGAGCATGTACACCAGGGGCTGGCGCACCACCGCCAGCAGGGGGAACAGGATCAGCAGGGGGACCAGGCTCCAAAGGCAGCCGCCGCCCATGCTGACGCCCTCTTCCTTATAGAGAGCCTGCAGGGCCTCGCCCTGCTTCTGTTGATCGGTATACTTATCCTGGATCTCCTTGATCCGGGGGCTGAGCCGGGAGAGCTTCATGGAGGTCTTCTTGCTCTTGGCGGTGATGGGGATGAGGATGATCTTCACCAGAATGGCGAACAGCAGCATGGCCATGCCGTAGTTGCCGGAGAGCCGGTACATCCAGTCCAGCAGATAACCGAAGGGAACGGTGATGATATCCCCGATGTGGAAGGCGAGAATCATGGACATTCCTCCTTCTCCTCTTTTGTGAGGAGGTCATGGTACCGGGTCGTACAGATCGCCCCGGTAGAAGGGGTTGCACCGCAGCAGCCGGGCCAGGGCCATGCGGCCGCCCTTCCAGGCGCCGTATTTTTCAATGGCCAGATAGGCATACTGGGAGCAGGTGGGCACGAACCGGCAGGCCGGCGGCGTTCCGGGGGAAATGTGCCGGCGGTAAAACCGGATGAGCCAGAGAAGCAGCTGTTTCATTGGGCGTCCTCCAGGAGAATGCCTGCCTTTTTTGCCAGGGAGAGGTAAGCCGCCGTCAGCTGGGCAAAATCCGCCTCCACGGCCCGGCTCCGGGCCACCACCACGATATCGAAGCCCCGGCGGAACCGGCTCTCATTCAGCCGGTAGATCTCCCGCAGGCGGCGGCGGACCCGGTTGCGCACCACGGCGTGACCCAGCTTTTTGCTGACGGTCAGACCCACCCGGTTTCGGTCGGTGCGGTTGCGCCGGGCGTAGAGCACCAGCAGGCCGTTGGCCTTGCCGGAGGTGGCGTAGAGCCGCCGGAAAATGTGGTTTTGCTTCAAGGACGCGGAAAATTGCATGGCAGCGCCTCCCGTTAGAAAAAGGGAGCGGGGCGAAAATGCCGTTCGCCCCGCATGGACTCCCATTTCGCGCTTGCGCGATATCGGACAGCTCAGGTCGTTTAGGCGGTCAGAACCTGGCGGCCCTTGGCGCGGCGGCGGGCCAGCACCTTGCGCCCGTTGGAAGTGGCCATTCTCTTCCGGAAGCCATGGACCTTGGAACGGTGACGCTGGCTGGGCTGATAGGTACGCTTCATGTATACACCTCCTTACCATAGAAATACAATATGCTCAACAGCCAAAAGGCCGCAGCAATTTCCAAAAAAGCCCTGAGGAAAGAGCCATACTAAACTATTATAACCGAAAAAACCCCACAGGTCAACCCCCAATTGCGCCCCGGGCCACGCCAGAATCGACGGCGGCCTGCCGGACGGCGGCGGCCACGGCGTCCTTCACTCTGGGGTCGAAGGCCGCCGGGAGGATATAGTCCGGGGAGAGCTCCCGGTCGGACACGATCCCGGCGATGGCCCGGGCGGCGGCCAGCTTCATCTCGTCGTTGATGTCCGAGGCCCGGACGTCCAGGGCCCCCCGGAAAATGCCGGGGAAGCACAGCACGTTATTGACCTGGTTGGGGTAGTCCGACCGGCCGGTGGACACCACCGCCGCCCCGGCGGCCTTGGCCTCCTCCGGGAAGATCTCCGGGGTGGGGTTGGCGCAGGCGAACACGATGGGGTCCTTGGCCATGGTACGCACCATCTCCCCGGTGAGGGTCCCCGGCGCGGAGACGCCGATGAAGACGTCCGCCCCCCGGATCACCTCCGCCAGGGTGCCCCGCTCCTGGGCCCGGTTGGTCAGCGCCGCCATTTCCTCCTTCACCGGGTTCAGGCCCGGGCGGCCGGCGTAAATGGCCCCCTGCCGGTCCGTCATCACCACGTTTTTCAGCCCCAGGGCCAGCAGCAGCCGGATAATGGCGATCCCCGCCGCCCCGGCTCCGGAGGTGACGATCTTGACCTCCTCCAGGCGCTTGCCCACCAGCTTCAGGGCGTTCATCAGCCCCGCCAGGGTGATGACGGCGGTGCCGTGCTGGTCGTCGTGGAAAATGGGGATGTCGCAGCGCTGCTTCAGCTTCCGTTCAATTTCAAAGCACCGGGGGGCGGAGATGTCCTCCAGGTTCACCCCGCCGAAGCTGCCGGCAAGCAGCGCCACGGTGTTTACGATCTCGTCCACATCCTTGGACCGGACGCACAGGGGGATGGCGTCCACGTCCCCGAAGGCTTTAAACAGGACGCACTTGCCCTCCATCACCGGCATGCCGGCCTCGGGGCCGATATCCCCCAGGCCCAGCACGGCGGTGCCGTCAGTGACCACGGCCACGGTGTTCCACCGCCGGGTCAGGGCAAAGCTGAGACTGGGGTCCTTCTGAATTTCCAGGCAGGGCGCGGCCACGCCGGGGGTGTAGGCCAGGCTCAGGGCCTCCTTGGAATCCACCGCCGCCCGGGGGGTGATCTCCAGCTTGCCCCGGAGGGCGTAGTGGAGCTTTAGGGACTCTTTCGCGTAATCCATGGAAATTACCTCATACTTTCAGTCTTGGAAGGGGAGTGCCCCCATTCCCGGTACATCATACCATAATCCCCCGAAAACGCAACCGCTTTTTTCCAAAATCCGGGAATTTCTTTGGATGGCGGGGGTAGGGCCTGTGAACAATATGTGAATCTTTGGTGGTTTGTGTTGAATTTCCGAGGATTTGCAATATAATGGAGGTATTCCGATGGGTAAGGTGGTATTGCATGGACGGGCAAGGCGGCTGGTTCCGGAGGATCGCCGCCCGGCTGCGGGACGGCTTCCTGCGGTTCATGGAGGGGCGGCACGGAACGGACCGGCTGACGCTGGCGATATTGTGCGTCGGCGCGGCGTTGAGCCTGGTGGGGGTGCTGGTGCAGCTGTTCGGCGCCTGGAGCCCCACCTGGAACGCGGTGTTGACGCTTGTTTCCTACGCGCTGATGGTTCTGGCGGTTTACCGCACGCTGTCCCGGGACACCTACCGGCGGTATCGGGAAAACCAGTGGTTCTGCCAGCTTTTGGACCGGCTGAAGGACCGGAAGAACCGGCATTTCAAATGCCCCAAGTGCCGGCAGATCATGCGGGTACCCCGGGGCTCCGGCAAGGTCACCATCACTTGCACCAAGTGCGGCGAAAAATTCGACCGAAAAGCCTAAATAGACTTTAATAGGCAGGAGACTCCCTCCTGCCTACCTTCTTATTTTGGTGCATCCCACGCTGTGAATGCTCCCCCTAGCCCTGCCGGGGGCCTTACTTTCTTGTTTCGGCAAGAAAGTAAGCAAAGAAGCCGACCAAAGGGGCGCTTCGAGCAAAGGCGCCCCCCTAAGGACCCCCCGCCGCTCCCCAATATTGCGTAAAAGCGGAGAATATGTGTGGGCTTACGGTTCTTTAACGTAGGTATGCAAAATTTAAGGTGCAGCGTGCCAATTCGTGCGTTGCGTCAATAGCCGCACTGGCGAAAAATGGGAACTGCACCAAAATAGAAGTAGGGGCTTTTCTGTTTTTGAGGCACCGATTAAGAAACTCCGCTAGTACAATCTATCAATCAGCGCTTGGCAGGATTTGGAACGCTGCATGGTAGGTTTCGTACATTCACGGTAGACGAGCCGTAGGCCGCTATCGAATTCCCCCCAGCGCCTCTGGCGAGGCGGCGGGGGGATTCTTAAGGGGGGCGCCTTTGCTCGAAGCGCCCCCTTAAGCCTGTTCTTTGCCTACTTTCTTGCAGGAGCAAGAAAGTAGGGCCCCCGGCATGGGTAGGGGGAGCAACCACAGCGTGGGACGCACAAAAATAAGAAGGTAGGCAGTAGAAAAACTTCCCCCACCCACCCGCTAGGGTGATTTTGCCCACCCACCCCGCAGAGGTGGCTCTCAGCGCCCCCTGAAACCTGTTTTTTGCCTACTTTCTTGCCGAAACAAGAAAGTAAGGCCCCCGGCAGGGCTAGGGGGAGCATTAGCAGTGCGGGATGCACCAAAATAAGAAGGTAGGCAGGAGCGTTCTTGCTCCTGCCCGCCCGAAAAGGTATTTTCCCCCGCCCACCCCGCAGAGGTGGCTCTCAGCGCCACTTTAAATCGTGGTTTTGGGGTTGACGAACACCGTCCGGTAGGTGTGATAGATCACCATCCCCGGCCGGCCGGAGGCCGGCTTTTTAATGGCCTTGACCCGGGTGACGTCCACCGGCACATTCTGCCCCTGGGCGGCCTGGGAGTGCCCCGCCGCCAGCTCCGCCGCCTGGGTGATCGCCTCGTCCGGCGGTTCCGCCCCGGCGCACACCAGGATCACATGGCTCCCCGGCACCTTCTGGGCGTGGAGCCACAGATCGTCCTTCCGGGCCAGCCGGAAGGTCAGCTCGTCGTTCTGCCGGTTGTTCCGGCCCACATAGACGGCGTAGCCCTCCGCCGTGACGAACCGCAATGGCGCCGTGGGCTTCTGGCGGAGGCGCTTTTTCCTGGTCTCCTGCCGCAGATACCCGCCGGCGCGGAGCTCCTGGCGGATTTCCTCCAGCTCCTGCTCCGTCTGGGCCCGATCCAGCTCCTCCAGGACGCTTTGCAAGTATCCTAGCTCCTCCCGCCCCAGGGCCAGCTGATGGGTCAGCTCCTTTTCGGCGTTTTTCTTCCGGGCGTAGTCCTTGTAGAATTTGGCCGCGTTCTGCTGGGGACTGAGCAGGGGGGACAGGGGGATGGAGATGACCGGCATCTTTTCGTCGTAAAAATCCTCCGCCTCCAGGGCCTTCTGCCCCTTTACCGCCCGGTGAAGGTTGGCGGTGACAATGTCCCCCAGCTGCCGGAGCCGCTCCCGGTCCTTTGCCTCCGCCAGCTCCTTTTCCTGGACCGCCAGCTTCCGGTTCAGCCGCTGGCACAGATTGGTCACGGTCTTGCGCACCGCCTGGCTCTTCTGATGGATGGCGTCCTTTGCCCCCCGCTCCCCGTAGGCTAGGTCCAGCAGGGCCGAAAAGCTCTCCGCCTTTTGAGCCGGGCCGTACTGCTGGATGGGCAGCCAGGAGAACTGGCCCACGCTTCCGTCGGGCCGGAGGGTATACCAGGGCCCGGGGGCCTGGCGGAAGAAGGCCGCTAGCCGCGCCCCTAAGCCATCCCCGGCCACGCCGGAGAGCCGGGCGTCCACGTCCCCCGCCGCCGCCAGGGCCGCCTCCCGGCACACCAGTGGGGACACGCCGCCCAGGCGGTCCATCAGCCGGTCCGCAAGCCGGTCCGGCCCGGGACTTTGAAGCAAGGCGTCAAAATCTTCCCCCGTCATTTGGGCGGGGTCTAATTTTTCCACCGGGTCCGGGGGCTGGTAGTAGAGCCCCGGCAGGGCCTGCCGCTTGGCGGCGGCGTCCAGCCCCACCCGGCGCAGGCAGTCCAAAATCCGCCCGTCGGGCCCCAGGAGGTAGAGGTTGCAGGTCCGGCCCATCAGCTCCGCCACCAGCTTTTTTTCCACCGGGAACCCCATTTCGTCGGTGCCCTCGAAGGTCAGCTCCACCGCCCGCTCCATGGGCAGCTGCCGGAGCTTTGATAGCCTTGCGCCCAAAAGGTGCTTGCGCAGCAGCATGCAAAGCATGGGGGGCTTTTCGGGATTTTCCAGGGCGCGCTCCGTCAGATGGAGCCGGGGGGCGGCGGGATCGGCGGCGATGAGCAGCTTTTCCCGGGTGGCGCCCTTCAAATGCAGCACAAACACATCCCGGGTGGGCTGGTGGATCTTATCCACCCGGCTGCCCACGATTTTCGGCTCCATTTCCGCCACCAGGGCGGCGAGAAATCCGGCGTCAAAGCCCATGGCCCGCCTCCATTCCCGCGGCGAACAGCTCGTTGAGCCGCTCCGTCTGGCCTAGAAGGAACAATGCCCCGAACAGGGTCTCCAGGCCCGTGGCCAGGGCGTACTCCTGGGCCGTGGCGGACTTGGGGGCGGCGTGGGTGTGGGCATTCTTCCCCCGGCGGAGGAAGTCCGCCTCCTCCTCGGTCAGCAGGGGCAAAATGGCCTGGGCGAACCGGGCCTGGGCCGGGGCCTTCACCAGGGAAACGGCATCGTCATGGAGGCGGCGGGCCGTCTTGTCCCCCTGGACGCAGAGATAGGCCCGGCACAGCAGCTCGTAGACCCCGTCCCCCATGTGGGCCAGGCCCAGGTTGGAGATGGCGTCCACCTCCCGCCGGGAAAGGGACAGGGCAAAATAATCAGTCATGGGCCGTTTCCTCGATCAGCTGCCGAAACACCGGCAGACTTCCGGTGATCTGCGCCATGGGAACGCAGTAGCACAGCCGGAAATAGCCGGGGCAGCCGAACCCGTCCCCGGGCACCACCAGCAGGTCCTTTGCCTTGGCCCGGTCGGAGAAAGCCTGGGCGTCGCCCCCCGGGGCCTTGACAAAGAGGTAGAAGGCCCCCTGGGGGTCCGCCATCTCGTAGCCCATCTCCGCCAGGCCCCCGGCCAGCGCCCGGCGATTCCGGTCGTAGGCCTCCAGGTCCGGCCGCAGATGGGCGCACCGGGCGAGGACTTTTTGGATCAGGCTGGGGGCGCAGACGTGGCCGATGGCCCGGGAGGCCCCGGCCACGGCGGCGTAGAGCCGCTTGCTGTCCGCTGCCGCCGCCGGGACGTAGACATAGCCGATCCGCTCCCCCGGCAGAGACAGGGACTTGGAATAGGAGTAGCACACCACCGTGTCCCGGTACAGCTTGGGCAGGAAGGGGACCTCCGCCCCGTCGTAGACCAGCTCCCGGTAGGGCTCGTCGGAGATCAGGTAGATGGGATGGCCGAACTGGCCGGCCTTCCGGGTCAGCAGGGCGGCCAAACGCTCCAGCGTCTCCCGGGAATAGACGGTGCCGGCGGGATTATTGGGGGAGTTAACGATGATGGCGGCGGTGTTGGGATTCAGCATCGCCTCCAGAGCTTCCAGATCGATCTGGAACCCCGGAAGCGCCGGAGGTACCGCCCGGAACACCGCCCCGGCCCCCTCCACGAACACCTTGTACTCGGGAAAATAGGGGGCAATGGCCAAAATCTCCTCCCCGGGGCAGGCCAAGGCCCGGGCCACCGCCGCCAGCTCCGGGGCGGCGCCGCAGCCCAAAAACAGGTCCTCCGCCCGGACCCCCGATTGGAATCGGGCGTTGAGGTCGGCGGCAATGGCCTCCCGGGCGGCTTGATCCCCCACGGCGGAGGTATAGCCGTGGACCTCCAGGCTGGCGGTGTCCTCCAAGATCTCCCGGATGGCCCGGTTCACCTCCGGCGGGGAGGGGATGGAGGGGTTGCCCAGGCTGTAATCGTAGACCCGCTCCGGGCCCACCACCGCCGCCCGGGCCCGGCCGTACTCGAACAGGTCCCGGATCACGGAGCGGGTGGCCCCCAGGGCGTAGGATGTTTCGTTGATCATGGCGTTCTCCTTTTCACACGGGCAGGATGCCCAGTTGGATTTTGTAGTTCAGGATCCGCTCCACGCTTTCCCGGATCCGGTCAATGGTCAGCCGCCCGGAATCCAGGGCGGAGAGGACCCCCTCCATGGCCCGGGGCAGATCCTCCGGCATCAGCAGCAGGTCGCACCCCGCCTCCAGGGCGGCCACCGCCGCCTCCTCGGGGGTGTAGTACTGGGTAATGGCCCCCATGGCCAGGGAATCCGTCACCACCAGGCCGGAAAAGCCCAGCTCCCCCCGGAGGATGTCCGTGACCACCGTCCGGGACATGGTGGCGGGGGTATCGTCCCCGGTGAGGGCCGGAGCGCTGATGTGGCCCACCATCACCAGGTCCCCCTCCCCCGCGGCGGCGAAGGGGAGCCATTCGCAGGATCGCATTTCCTCCCGGCCGCGGTTCGTCACCGCCATGCCGGAGTGGCTGTCCTCCCCGGTGTCCCCGTGACCGGGGAAGTGCTTGAAGGTGGGCAGGATCCCCGCCTCCCGCAGCCCTCGGGCAAAGGCGGCGGCCATTTGAGCGGCAACCGCCGGGTCAGAGGAGAAGGCCCGGCTGCCGATCACCGGGTTGTCCGGATTGGTGTTTACGTCCGCCACCGGGGCAAAGTCCAGGTTGAAGCCGTAGTCCTTGAGATAGCCCCCGATGGTCCGGCCCATTTCGTAGGCGTCCTCCGGGACGCCAAGGCCCACCGCGGCGGCGCTTTTATATTTGGGCAGGTCGAAGCCGTACTTGTTTGCCAGCCGGGCAACATCGCCGCCCTCCTCGTCCACCCCCAAAAACAGGGGGATTTTTCCCATTTTCCCCAGCCCGCCGGTGAGGGATCGGAGCTGGTCGGGGTCCTGGATATTGTCCCCAAAGAGGATCACGCCCCCCACGGGGTACTGCTCCAATCCCTGCTCCAGCACCTCCGTGGCGTATAGCACGCTGCCGTCGTAGGGCACCAGCGCCTCGGGGCAGACCATGAACAGCTGCCCCACCAGCTCCCGGATGGTCATGCCCTCCATCAGGACCTGGACCGGGTCCGGGGGCAACGTCGTCCCCGGGATGGCCTCCGTGGGCGGATCGGTATCCCCCGCCGTGGACGCGGCGGGGGTCCCGGCGGGGGTTGGAGCCTGAGTCGTTTCCGTGGGGGCGGGGCCCGCCGGGAAGCACCCGGTCAGCAGCAGGGCGCACAGCGCCAGGATAAGCAGCTTCTTCATACCCTTGCCTCCCGCTCCTCGTACAGCCGGTGGGTCCGGGAAAAGCTCTGGGGCTTATAAGTCACCGAGGCGATGGGCTTGCCCTCCACGCCGTATTTGGCGTTGTAGCCGAAGAGATTGATATACTGTTCCAGATCGTCCCGCTCCGCCGCCATGGCCTCCATCACCGCCACGGTGGCCAGCACGTCGTCGATGGCCCGGTGGGTGTTGGCCACCCGGTCCTGGAGGCCGTAGGCCTCAATGGCGTGGGTCAGCCGGTGGGGATAGTCGTGCCGGTCTCGGAACACGGTGAGCAGATCCAGCTTGTCCTTGGCCTTTAGAATGGCCGGGTCCCCGCTGCGCAGCAGCAGGTAGTATAGAAAGCTCAGATCGAAGTGGGCGTTGTAGGCCACCAGCAGGGTGTTGCCCCCGATCAGCTCGGCAATGTCCCGGCAGACCCGGGTCTTGGGCAGGCCCCGCTCCCGCAGGTCCTGGGTGGAGATGCCGGTGAGCTGCTGGATCTTCGCCGGGACGAAGCCCCCAGGGCTCAGGGTCACCAGCTGGTCGTATTTTTGAATCACGGCGGCCTTTCCGTCCCGGAGGGCCACCTCCGCGGCGGCAAACTCGATGATCTCGTCCCGGCTGCACAGCAGGCCGGTGGTCTCTGTGTCCAGGACCAGGAGCCGGTCGTATTTTGTCAGCAGTTTTTCCATGTTCACCCTCCTGCCAGGTCCAGTGCCCGGCGAAATTTGCTCCGGGGGTCCTCCGTGAGGCCGAATTTCCCGGCGATGGCCTGTGCCAGCGCCTCCGCCGCCTCCCGGCTGCCGGATTTCAGCTCGATCTCCGCCTCGCAAAGGGGCGTCTCCCGGTCCCCGGCGGTCAGCACTCCCTCATCCAGGGCCAACTCCGCCCAGCCGTCGTCGGTAGGAACCGGCAGTCTTTTGCGGAGAAACCGAGCCCCACAGACGGGAACCAGGGGCCCGGGAACCGGCACCCCCGCCGCCGCCAGGGCCGCCCGGGGGTCGTCCCCCGGCGCCTCCCACTCCCCCCGGCCCATGCCCAGGTCGGGGGTCTTGTAGGTACTCACCGCCGCGCCGTTTTCCAAGCGCACCCGGAGGGTGCATTTTTGCCCGGCAAGGGCGCCCTCCGCCGTGTCCAGGTAGACGGTGCGCATCTCGATTTGCTCCCAGGGGCCGGGGAAGGCGGCCTCCATCGCCGCCAGCGCCGCCGGCGAGGCGGAAAATTTCCATTCGATCTCCATGGCCCAGGCCCCTTTCGTCGGAATTTTGACCCTATTATACACCGCCGGGCCCCCGGATGCAAGAAACTTTCCCGGCGAACCGGTTCCGACAGGAAAATTTTTCGGTTTGTGATAGGCTTTTCCTGAATCTGAAAGGAAAGGCTGTGCTACCAATGATGACCACTATTCGCTCTTACGTCCGCCAAAGCCGGCACACCCTCCACCGCCTGGCCCTGGACCCCCGGGTCCACACCCTGCTCCGCTGGGGCGGCGGGGCCTTGGCGGGATTCCTGCTCTCCGCCGCCAGCCTGGCCGCCGCGCCCCAGCCCATGGTGCTGGGACTGCTCTGCGCCGTCACCGGGGTCCCGGCGGTGTTCCTGGCCCTGGGAGGCTGCGCCGGGTACCTGTTTTTCTGGGGGACGGCGGGGCAGCAGGGCCTGCTGTGGACAGCGCTGGGTCTGGCCGCCGCCCTGACCCTGGGCCGGGGACGCATGGCGCGGCAGACCCCGCTGCTGCTGCCGGCCCTGGCGGCGCTGATCGTGTCCGCCTCCGGCGTGGCGTTTCAGTTTTGGATGGCGGACACCACCTCCATTCCGGTGTATCTGCTGCGGGTGGCAATGGGGGCGGGCACCGCCTGGATATTCGCCCAGGCCCGGGAAAGCCCGGTCTGCGGCTGGCTGACCTGGGGGGCGGCGGTTCTGGCCCTGGCCCAGGTGGCCCCACTGCCCTGGCTGGGGCTGGGGTTTCTGGCGGCGGGGACCGTGGCGGCGGCGGGGGAGCTGCCCGCCGCCGCGTTGGCGGGACTGGCCCTGGATCTGGCTCAGGTCACTACCGTGCCCATGACGGGGGTGCTGTGCCTGGCCCATCTGGCCCGGCTCCTCCCCGGAAACCGCCGGTGGACGGCGGCCCTGGCCCCCGGGGCGGCGTATCTGATGATCACGGCCCTGGCCGGCCGGTGGGACCTGCTGCCCCTGCCGGGGCTGCTCCTGGGGGGCCTGCTGGGGACAAGCCTGCCGGGACTTCCCCGTGCGGAGCCCAAGCGGGGGGAGGTGTCCTCCGCCCAGGTGCGGCTGGAGATGGCCGCCGGGGTGCTGGCCCAGACCCAGCGTCTTTTGCTGGAGGCGGAGGACCCGGCGCTGGACGAGGAGGCCCTGATTTCCCAGGCGGCCGCCCGGGCCTGCGGCGGCTGCCCCTGCCGGAAGAGCTGCCCCCACCAGACCGCCGCCGCCCAGCTCCCCAAGGAGCTGCTCCACAGGACCCTGACTTCCCCGGAGGATCTGGGCCTGGCTTGCCGGAAGGGCGGGCGGCTCCTGAGCGAGCTGACCCGCAGCCAGGAGCGGCTGCGGGTCCTCCGGGGGGAGCGGGAACAGGTGCGGGAGTGCCGGGAGGCGGTGATCCAGCAGTATCAGTTTTTGACGGAATATCTGCAGGAGCTGTCCGACGGCCTGTCCCGCCGGGGCCAGTGTCCCGAGGCCCGGTTTACCCCCCAGGTGGCCACCTGCGCCAACCGCCCGGGCCCGGACAACGGGGACCGGTGCCTGTGGTTTGCCGGGCCGGAGTGCAGGTATTATGTGCTGCTGTGCGACGGCATGGGCACCGGCCTGGGGGCCCTGGACGAGGGCCGTACCGCCGGGAACCTTCTGCGCCGCCTGCTGACGGCGGGCTTTCCCCCGGAACACGCCCTGCGCAGTCTCAACAGCCTCTGCGCCCTTCGGGGCCGGGCGGGGGCGGTGACGGTGGACCTGGCGGAGATCCAGCTGAGCAGCGGCAGGACTACCCTTTATAAATGGGGGGCGGCGCCGTCCTACCTGGTCAGCGCCGTGGGAACGGAAAAAATCGGGACAGCCGGCCCGCCTCCGGGCCTGTCTGTCGCGGACGGGCGGGAGCGGGTGGACCGGCTGTCCCTGCGTCGGGGAGAGACGCTGGTGCTGGTCAGCGACGGCGTGGGCGGAGAGGATGCCCTGCGTTGCTGCGCGGCGGCTCCGGGGGAGCCGCCTGGGGAGGTGGCGGCCCGGTTCCTGGAGCTGGGAGGCGGCACGGGGGCGGACGACGCCACGGTGGCGGCGGTCCGGCTCAGCGCCGTTTCCATGGGAAGATCATAGCACAAAAAAGCTGCGAAATCTGTCGAAACACAAGATGTGGGAGTATTTTTTCCAAGAAAAATACTATATCTTGTTGAAGCCGGCGGAAATGGGGAGAAAGGGGGTCTTAAGCGAAAATTCAGAAAAAAGGACTTGACAATTTGACCCCTTCCCGGTATAATAGGCGTGTTCTGTTGAGATGCCGGTATAGCTCAGCCGGTAGAGCAACTGATTTGTAATCAGTAGGTCGGGGGTTCGAGTCCGTCTACCGGCTCCACGCTTCTCAGCAGGCACGCAACGGGGGAATTCCCGAGTGGCCAAAGGGGACAGACTGTAAATCTGCTGCTTATAGCTTCGGTGGTTCGAATCCACCTTCCCCCACCAAAAATCGGCAAGCGACGTTCGGAGCTTGCCGATTTTTACTTCTTCACTATTCACTATTCACTCTTCACTAAAAACGATAGGCCGATTTTTGGAAAGTAATAGGTAATATGTAATAGTGAAGAAGTGGAAAGTTGTATAGTAAAAGTGGACACGGCGGAGAGTGAATGATAAGATAGGAAGAAGAAAGGTTGTGTTCACGATGAAGAGGAACTATACGAGAGAATTCAAGGTTCAGGCGTGTGAGCTGGTGCTGAGCGATGGAATCAAGCCAGCGGGGACATGGTGGAATTGACGCCGGAGCTGAAGGATTTATTCGACAGCTGGGTAAACCTCACGCCGGAGCAGAAAGCGGCGGCGCTGCAACTGCTGAAGACTATGAGCCACGACAGGTAACGGGATTTAACACTAGGAACCTTCGGGATCGAACACCGATCTTGAAGGTCCTTTTAATATAATGTGGCGAATTGTCACGAGGCCGCGGCCCATTGTACCTCGGAAATGAGTTGCAAACAGGCGGCGGATATGGTACAATAGCGCAAACGACTACCGGGAGGGAGTCCTCATGGAATTTCTGGCGATGGCGCTGTTCGCCTTAGGCATTGCCGGGGCGGATCAGATCACCAAGCTACTGGTCATCAACAATATCGAAATGGGCGCCACCGTGCCGGTGATCCCCGGCCTGTTCCACTTTACTCAGGTCCACAATATCGGGGCCGCCTTCTCCATTTTGCAGGGGATGCGGTGGCTGTTCGTGGCGCTGTTCCTGGCGCTGACGGCGGCGCTATTTTGGGAGTATTTCAAAAAACGGCTGCCCTTCACCGTCTTCGAGCGCTGGTGCCTGGCCGCCATTTACGGCGGGGGCCTGGGGAACATCATCGACCGGATCTTCCGGGGCTATGTGGTGGACATGATCGCCGTGGAGTTTATGGACTTTCCCGTGTTCAACCTGGCGGACAGCTTTATCTCCTGCGGCTGCGTGCTGCTGCTGCTCCACCTGGCGTTTTTCAACCGGCGGTTCTGGAAGGAGACCCCCCATGCTTCTGACGGCTGACACCTCCGGCGAGCGGCTGGACGCCTTTCTGGCCCGCAGCACCCCCATGAGCCGGGCCCAGGCCCAGAAGCTGCTGGAGGCCGGCCTGGTGAAGAAAAACGGCCTCCCGGGCCGGAAAAACGACCGTTTGGAGGCCGGGGACCGGATCGATTTTACCCTGCCGGAGCCGGAGGAGCCCACGGCCCGGCCCCGGGAAATGGACCTGGACATCGTCTATGAGGACGAGGATGTGTTGGTCCTCAACAAGCCCAAGGGCCTGGTGGTCCACCCCGCCGCCGGGCACTGGGACGATACCCTGGTCAATGGGCTTCTGTACCGGCTGGAGGGGCATCTTTCCACCATCAACGGGGTGCTGCGCCCCGGCATCGTCCACCGCATTGATAAGGACACCTCCGGCCTTCTGGCGGTGGCGAAGAACGACTATGCCCACGCCATGCTCTCCTCCCAGCTCCAGGACCACACCATGGCCCGAACCTATGAGGCTGTGGTCTGCGGGGTGCTGAAGGAGGATTCCGGCACCGTGGACGCCCCCATCGGGCGGCACCCCACGGACCGGAAGAAAATGTGCGTCACCCAGCGCAATTCCCGCCCCGCCGTGACCCACTGGGAAGTGATCCGCCGCTATCGGGGCTATACCCATGTCCGCCTCCGGCTGGAGACCGGGCGGACCCACCAGATCCGGGTCCACATGGCCTCCATCGGCCACCCGGTGCTGGGGGACACGGTCTACGGCCATAA
Source organism: uncultured Oscillospiraceae bacterium (assembly GCA_947626085.1). Lineage (GTDB taxonomy): Bacteria > Bacillota > Clostridia > Oscillospirales > Oscillospiraceae > Faecousia. Next base: position 595 of record CANQQU010000009.1, on the reverse strand, counting down.
AAAACCGGAGCTGGGCCAGACCAGCCAGTGCCTCCATGCGGGGCTGCTGTGCTTCCGCCACCCCCGGGACGGCCACCCGGTGATCGTCCAGGCGGAACTGCCGGAATATTTCCGGGAGGTGCTGAAAAAACTGGAGGCAATGGAGAAAAAAGCTTGACATCAGTCTTTTCTTATGCTAAAATCTTTAAGCTGAACAGCCAAGCAGGGACCCCGCGCGGGTGTAGTTCAATGGTAGAACACCAGCCTTCCAAGCTGGATACGCGGGTCCGATTCCCGTCACCCGCTCCAAGCCTGGAAACGCGCCAGTAGCTCACCCGGATAGAGCAACTGCCTTCTAAGCAGTAGGTCGGGGGTTCGAGTCCCTCCTGGCGTGCCATACCATGGTGGATGTGGCCTAGTTGGATAAGGCGTCAGATTGTGGCTCTGAAGACCGTGGGTTCGAGTCCCATCATCCACCCCAAAAATCGGCAAGACTCGTTAGAGGCTTGCCGATTTTTACTTTTTCACTATTCACTACTTTGGTTCTATAATAAAAGTTGGGGTCAGGTGAAGATCACCTGGCCCCGAATGTAAATTTAGGGTTGAGCATGGAGGA
>CANQQU010000008.1 GCA_947626085.1 uncultured Oscillospiraceae bacterium | reverse complement strand
TCCTCCATGCTCAACCCTAAATTTACATTCGGGGCCAGGTGATCTTCACCTGACCCCAACTTTTATTATAGAACCTTATTTTTGAGAAATCAGTGTTAGAAAAAAGTTAGAATTTCCCTTTACAATCACAATGGGGAGGGATGCCGCATGGGCAAAACGATTTTGATCATCGACGACGAGCATGATATGGGCGTGATGCTCCGCCGGTATTTTGAGCTGAACGGGTACAGCGTCATGCTGGCGGAAAACGGCCGGTCCGGCATCGAAAAGGCGGGAAAGCAGCCGGATCTGATCCTGCTGGACGTGAATATGCCGGATTTGGACGGGATCGAGGTCTGCCGCCGGATCCGGGAGTACGTCTCCTGCCCCATTTTATTTCTCACCGCCCGGGTGGAGGACCCGGACAAGCTGGCGGGCTTCGCCGCCGGGGGCGACGACTATATCCTCAAGCCCTTCTCCATCGACGAGCTGGGCGCCCGGGTGGAGGCTCATCTCCGGCGGGAGGAGCGGCGGGCGGGCACGTCCCACCGGGTTTGGTTCGACGGGAGCTTCGCCATCGACTATACCGCCCGGGAGGTCCGCTTTCAGGGAAAGCCGGTCCCCCTGAAGCCCAAGGAATTTGCCATTGTGGAGCTGCTGTCGGCCTATCCGGGCCAGCTGTTCAGCAAGGAGCGCATTTTTGAGCATATCTGGGAGCTGGACAGCGACACCGACGAAAACGTGATCATGGAGCATATCAGCCGCATCCGGGCCAAGCTGGCCCAGGCGGGCTGCAAGCCCTATATTCAGACGGTCTGGGGGAGCGGATATAAATGGGTAAAATTGTAAGCAAAATCCGGCGGTGGTACCGCAGCATCCCCATTTGGCTGGCATTTCTGCTGCTGGCGGCGGCGGGACTGCTGGGGGCGGCGTATTTGGCCAACCATGTGACCAGCTTCACCTACGGGGAGATGGCCCAGATCCAACTCCGGTATGAAAATATTGAGCCTTTGGACTTTGGGGATATGGTGGCCAGTGAGAGCCTGGACACCGTGGATGTGGTGATCTGGCAGGGCTGGGGGGAGCAGACCAAGCTCACCACCGGCGCTTACCGGCTCTACCGCTCCTGGTCGCTGCTGGCCCGATTCGGGCCGGTGGCCATTTATTCGGCGCTGCTGCTGTTGGCGGTGATGGTGTTCTACCGCTCCAAGGTGAAAAAGCCCCTGACCATGCTGGAGGCCGCCTCGGACAAGATCGCCCAAAATGAACTGGACTTTTCCCTGGATTATGAAGGCCAGGACGAAATGGCCCGGCTCTGCGCCGCCTTTGAGAAGATGCGCTCCGCCCTGGACGGGAACAACAGGCAGCTGCTCCACCTGCTGGACGAGCGGCGGCAGCTCAACGACGCCTACACCCACGACCTCCGCACCCCCATTGCCGTGCTGAAGGGGTACACGGAGCTGCTGGAAAAATACCTGCCCGCGGGAAAGCTGTCGGATCAGGAGGTGCTGGAGACCGTCCGGACCATGTCCGCCCAGGTCGCCCGGCTGGAGCAGTTTGTGGGCAGCATGAACACGGCCCAGGGGATCGCGGACCTGACCATCCGGCGGGAGCGGGTCCCCACGAAGGACGTGGTCTCCGGCATGGAGGAGACGGCGAAGCTCCTGAGCGGCGGGAAGGGTCTGGAATGTACGTTCAGCGCCCCCATTTCCGCCGACACCCTGACCATCGACCCTGCCGCCGTGAATCAGGTGTTTGAAAATCTGCTGGGCAACGCCCTGCGCTTTGCCAAGTCCAAAATTACCTTGGAGCTGACCCTGGAGGGGCCGCTGCTGACCCTCCGGGTGGCCGACGACGGCAAGGGCTTCTCCCAAAAGGAGCTGCTCTCCGCCACCAAGCCCTATTACTGCGGGGAGCAGGAGCCGGGGAGCTACCACTTCGGCCTGGGGCTCCACATCTGCCGCACCCTCTGCGAAAAGCACGGGGGCAGCCTGCTTTTGCGCAACGGCCCCGGCGGCGGGGCGGAAGTCACCGCGAATTTTTCCTGTGAACCGGGGAAATTGTTAGAAAAAAGTTAGATTCCCCCTATAAAATGATCGTGCTGGCAGATTAAAGCCGACACGATCATTTTTGGAGGTAAGAACATGAAAAAGAGAATGTTCGCCGCCCTGCTGGCGGCGCTGCTGACCCTCACTCTGGCGGCCTGCGACGGTAGCCCAGCCGCCCAGACAGGCGGCGGAGAGGAATTTCAGAAGAATATGCACCAGGCCCAGGGCTTCGGCCTCTGGCTGACCACCTTCTGCGAGACGGAGGACGGGTTCTACTTTGAGTACGGCCCGCTGTACTACCTGGAGAAGGCCACCATGAAGGCCACTGTGGTCTGCGCCAAGCCGGACTGTCAGCACAATGACAGCACCTGCAACGCCGCCATCAACGCCGATACCCTCTGGCCCTCCGGGGACAAGCTCTTCTACACCACCGACGACTACGCCATTGTGAACGGCGTCCGGGAGGACTACGGCAGGCGGGTCTTCTCTGTGAATCAGGACTGCACCGGCCGGAACAAGGTCCAGGAGCTGGACTTTGAGGTGGACGGCGACAACTCGGTTCATACCACCATGCCCATCTGCCACCGGGGCTCGGTGTACTTTGTGTACAGCGACGTGCTCTACCGGGTGCCCCTGGGGGAGGACCTGAAAAAGGCGGAGGCCATCTGGGGGGAGGAGGCCAAGCCCCAGGACGACCAGCTCGACGCGGGCTTCCTGCCCGGCTTCTCAGGCAGCGTCATCACCATGACGGGCAAGGAGCCCAGCTACACCCTCTGGGCCGACGGGGACTTTGTGTACTTCATGGTCAACACGGAGCAGGAGGACGGGGCCCAGCGGGACACCCTGTTTTCCTATAATGTGAATACCAAAGAAGTCAAGCAGGTCTGGGTCACCCCCACCACCGACGTGGTGGGCCCCTGGGAGTTTGGGAAGGAGGCGTCCAATACCACCACCTTCACCCTGAGTTCTTCGGAGGATGTGGACCAGTGGTACGTCCTGGACGGGTACATCTATTTCTTCCTCTCCCAGAACGGCATGTGGCGGTGCAGCCTGGAAACCGGGGAATATGAAAAGCTGGCGGACACCACCGCCCAGGCCGCCTATGGCACCGCCATCTTCTCCGACGACTATATGTGCCTGCTCAACGACGGCCCGGCCCTGGACTATTTTACCAAGGAGCTGGCGGTGGGCTCCCCCCAGCGCGCCGGCGGGGACACCATTTTTGTCTACGATCTGACGGGGAAGCTCTTGAAGACCCTTCCTCTGACGGGCCTGCTGGAGGACCGGGAGGCCCTGGGATACTTCCTTCTGTTCCAGTCCGGGAGCCAGCTCTACTTCCTGGCCGACGCGGGGATTGTCACGGACAACGGCCCCATTACCCAGGGAAATTTCACCGTCAGCGGCGAGCAGAAGGAGGAGCACAATCTTCTGTGCTGCCTGGATCTGGAGACGGGGTCAATCACCCAGATCATGGAATTTGACCACTGAGGCGGCCTCATGAAGCTGGAGCTGCGGAACCTGACCAAAAAATACGGGAATTTCACCGCCCTGGACCGGGTCAGCATCACCTTCACCGAGGGCGTCTACGGCATCCTGGGGGCCAACGGGGCGGGGAAAAGCACCATGATGAACCTGCTGACCGACAACATTGCCCGCACCGGGGGGCAGATCCTGTTCAATGGGGTGGACATTCTGCGGCTGGGTCCCCGCTTCCGCCGGGTCCTGGGCTATATGCCCCAGCAGCAGGGCTGCTACGACCACATGACCGCCCAGACCTTCCTGTCCTACATGGCCGACCTGAAAGCCATCCCCAAGCGCCGGGCCAGCCGGGAGATCGAGCGGCTTTTGGAAGTCACCAACCTGACCGACGTGCGGCACAAGAAGCTGGGGGGCTTCTCCGGGGGCATGAAGCAGCGGGTGCTGCTGGCCCAGGCCCTGCTGGGCAACCCCAAGGTGGTGATCCTGGACGAGCCCACCGCCGGCCTGGACCCCAAGGAGCGCATCCGCATCCGGAATTTCATCTCCTCCATGTCCCGGCGGCGGATCATTCTGCTGGCTACCCACATCGTCAGCGACATTGAATCCATCTCCGACGAGATCCTGATGATGAAGCGGGGCAGGGTGGTGGGGCTGGACACCCCGGCGGGCCTGCTGGAGAGCGTGGCAAGCAAGGTCAAGGAGCTGCCCTGCGAGCCCTACGAATTGGAGTGGATGCAGGAGCGGTACAAGGTGGGCAACGTGTTCCAGCGGTACGGGGAGACCTGGATCCGGGTGGTGGGGGACAAGCTCCCGCCCATCGGCGAATTTGTGCCGGATCACCTGACGCTGGAGGACGTGTACCTGTACTATTTGGGGGAGTGACATGGGAGAACTGTTCCGGATTTTCTCCAACCGCCGGCTGCTTCTGGCACTGGCGCTGCTCCTGGCGGCAAACGGGTTTCTGTTCCTCCGGGAGCAGGGGGAAAAGGACTATGGACTGGATCTGACCCTTCCCAGCGGGGGCGTGGTGGTATTTGACGGCACCTTCTCCCTGCCGGAGGAGACGGTGGATGGAAAAGCGGCTTACGGGCGGTACTTGGAATGGCTGGACCAGGTGAAGGACCTGCCCCTGGGCGAGGCGGCCGCGGGGTTAGAGGAGCGGAAAGAGGCGCTTTCCGATCGAATTCGACAAGACGAGGCCACCCCGGAGGAACAAACGGACTATGTGGCGGTGAATAATCTGCTGCCGCGGATCGGGTATTTGCAAGGCTATGGGGCGTACCTGGCAACCATCCAGGAGAACAAGGAGAAAATGCTGAGCTTTTCCCTGTTCAACGACGCGGGGAGCTTCAGCGGCCGCAACATTCTGAAAACAGCGGAGGAATTTGAAAAGCTGGAGGGGGTGGAGCTGACCCTGGGGGCCGACGGGGCGGTGGAGGCGCTGCTTTCCTTCCGGCTCACCGATTACCTGCTCCTGACGGCGCTGCTCCTGATCTGCCTGGCCTTTTTAGAGGAGCGAAAGACGGGGCTGTGGAGCGTGATCCACGCCACCGCCTGGGGGCGGCTGCGGCTGGCAATTAACCGGGCGGGGATTTTGCTGCTGTCGGCGGCCTGGGCCGTGACGCTGTTCTACGGCGCCGACCTGGTTCTGGGTTTTTCCCTCTATGGGGGACTGGGGGACCTGGGCCGGGCGGCCCAGTCGGTGGAGGCCCTGGGCAGGCTTCCGGCCCTCTGGACGGTGGGGGGCTTCCTGGTCCGCTTCCTGCTGCTGCGGATCGCCGCCGCCTATTTTACGGGGCTGCTGCTGTGGCTGCTGCTCTCAGCGGTGAGCAATGCCAAATACGCCATCGTGGTGGCGGCGGGGGCGCTGGCGGCGGAGTACGGATTTTACACCCTTTTGCCGGTGCAAAGCGGTTGGAATCTGCTGAAATACTTCAACCTCTTCACCTACATCAGCCTGTCCGACCTGTACACCAACTACTTAAATATCGATGTTTTCGGTTTCCCTCTGGGGATTCGGGGCATCTCCCAGCTGGCGCTGCTGCCCCTTTGCCTGGGGGCGGCGGCGGGGTGCGTGGTTGTCCAATGCCGGAAAAAGCCCGCCGCCGGGCGGGATTTGCTGGGCCGGCTGGCCATGGGGATCAACCGGATCACGGACAAGGGGCTGACCCGCCTGGGGCTTCTGGGGATGGAGTTGCACAAGTCGATGTGGATTCAGAAGGGGATCGTGATCGTGGCGCTTCTGATCTATGGGACTGGGACGCTTCAGTATACCGTCAGCGTTCCCATCGCCACCGCGGCTGAGCGGGTGGCCCGGCAGTATACTGCCCTGTTCGCCGGGGAGATCACCCCGGACACCTTTTCCCGGATGGACGCGGCACAGGCGGAGCTGGAGGAAAAGCTGGCGGCATATGAAACCGCCAAAGCCGCCTATGAGGCCGGGGAGATGGACTACGCCCAATTCGCCGAATACGTCCAGGACTCCTCCACGGCAAAGACCAGCCTGGAGGGACTGGAGCTGGTGCGGACTCGGGCCCAAGAACTGACCACCCTTGGGTCCGAGAAGGGCTTTACCCCCTGGCTCCTGGACGAGATCCCCTTTGAAAGCGTGTACGGCCCCGGGGCCCAAAACAACCAGCACCGGGCGGCGACGGCGGCGCTGCTGGCGCTGACTCTGCTCCTGGCCGGAAGCATGGCCTACGAGGGCCAGTCCGGCATGACTGCCCTGCTCCATTCCACGGCCCGGGGCAGGGGCGCGCTTCTGTGCCGGAAGCTGCTGCTGGCGGCGATGGCCTCGGGGTTTGTCACCGGGGCCGTCTATGGCCGGGAGGTGTACGCCCTGGCGACCCGCTTTTCCGCCACCGCCTGGGCCGCCCCGGTGCGGAATCTGTCCATGCTCCCGGAATTTCCCCTCAACTGCTCCGTCGCCGGCTGGCTGGCGCTGCTGAACGCCTACCGGTGGCTTCTCCTGCTCTGCGCCGGTGTACTCACGCTTCTACTTTCCAAGCTGGCCGGGCGTATGGAACGGGCGTATCTCGCCGCCACGGTGGGGCTGCTGCTGCCGTCCCTGCTGTACGCTTATTTGGGGGTCGGGCTGTTCCGCCCCCTGGCCCTGATCCTGCCGGTGGAGGCCGTGCCGCTGCTGCTCCCGGAAAACGGCGCGGTTTCCACGGCGCTGCTCTGGGGCGGGGCGGTGGCGGCCCTGGGGGCGGGAAGCGGCTACCTGCTGTTCCGCTCCGCCGGCAGCGGGGCAAAAGCGCCGGGCCGCCTTTTCGGCAGGCGTCCCCGCTGGCAGCCCCGCTATCTGCGAAAATAGAGGGCCGGAAGCTCCGGGAAAAGATCCGCTCTTGTATTTCTCCCCGGTCTGTGGTATGATGGACCCAGAAATAAAAGGGAGGGAGCGCCATGTTTTTCTTTTTCCCGTACTTTGCCCTGCCGATGTTTTACCAGACCGCCATTTATTTTCTGGCCTCGGTCCTGCCGGCGTATTTTCTGATGCGTTATGTCTACCGCCAGGACCTGATGGAGAAGGAGCCGCCCAGGCTGCTGCTGAGCCTGGTAATTAACGGCGTGCTGGCGGCCCTGGCGGCCATCGTCCTGGAGCAGATCGGGCAGATGATCTTGGATTACAACGTCGCCGCCGACGATCCCAACTATATCTACTACCTGGCGTTTCTGACCGTGGCCGTTGTGGAGGAGGGGACCAAATTCTTCTTCCTCTACCGCCGCACCTGGCGGGACCCCAACTTCAATTTCCGGTTCGACGGCATTGTCTACGCCGTCTTTGTGTCCCTGGGCTTCGCCGCCTTTGAAAATGTGAAGTATGTGTTTAACTACGGATTGTCCGTGGCCCTGCCCAGGGCCGTGCTGGCCATTCCCGGCCACATGGGATTCGCCGTGTTCATGGGGGTGTTCTACGGCCGGGCCAAGCTGCTTTCCCGCCAGGGGGATCCCTTTGGCAGTCGGTGCAGCCTGATTTGGGGCTACCTGGCCGCCGTGCTGCTCCACGGAATTTACGATTCCTGCTGCATGACCGGCACCACTCTGTCCACCGTAATTTTCACGGTGTTTGTCATTGTGATGTATATTGTGGTGTTCCGCCTGATCAAGCGGCAGGCCCAGACGGATCAGCCGATCTGACGGCAGCAAAAAATATTCAACCGCCCGGAACGCCATACCGTTCCGGGCGGACTCTTGACAAATATCTGAGAACTTGGCATAATGAATGGGAAAAGATCACCTATTTAAGGACGGGACGAAAAATGAGCGAACGGCAGGCGCCCCCCGAGGGAATCGAGATCCGGGGCGGCAGAGTCCATAATCTCAAGAATATCGACGTGGACGTGCCCCTGCACAAGATCGTGGGCATCGCCGGGGTGTCCGGCTCGGGCAAGTCCTCCCTGGCCCTGGGCATTTTGTACGCGGAGGGGTCCCGGCGGTACTTAGAATCTCTGTCCACCTATACCCGGCGGCGGATGACCCAGGCGGAGAAGGCCCAGGTGGACGAGGTGCGCTACGTCCCCGCCGCCCTGGCCCTCCGGCAGCGCCCCGGGGTCCCGGGGATTCGCAACACCTTCGGGACCGGCACGGAGCTGCTCAACAGCCTGCGGCTGATGTTTTCCCGGCTGGCCTCCCACCGCTGCCCCAACGGCCACTATTTGGAGCCCTCCCTCAACGTGGCGGCGGGCCTTCCGCTGACCTGCCCGGTGTGCGGGGCGCAGTTCTTCGCCCCGGGGGCGGAGGAGCTGGCCTTCAACAGCCAGGGCGCCTGCAAGCGCTGCGACGGCACGGGCATCGTTCGGATGGTGGACGAGTCCACCCTGGTGCCGGACGAGTCGCTGTCCATCGATCAGGGGGCGGTGGTCCCTTGGCAGACCCTGATGTGGTCGCTGATGAAGGACATTGCCCGGGCTATGGGGGTGCGGACGGACGTGCCCTTCCGAGATTTGACGGAAAAGGAGCGGGACATCGTCTTCCACGGCCCGGCGGTGAAGAAAAACATCATCTATCAAAATAAGACCAGCGGCGCGGCGGGGGACATGGACTTCACCTATTTCAACGCCACCTACACGGTGGAGAACGCCCTGGCGAAGGTCAAGGACGAGAAGGGCATGAAGCGGGTGGAAAAATTCCTCCGCCAGGACGTGTGCCCGGACTGCGGCGGCACCCGGCTGAGCGACGCCGCCCGGGCGCCCCGGCTCCGGGGCCTTTCTCTGGCCCAGGTCTGCCAAATGACCCTGGCGGATCTGGTGAAGTGGGTGGACGGGGTGCCGGAATCCCTGCCGGCGCCCATGAGGCCCATGGCCAAGAGTATTTGCGAGGCATTCCAGGGGGCGGCCCGGCGGCTGATGGACCTGGGGCTGGACTATCTGACCCTGGACCGGGCGGCCTCTACCCTCTCCACGGGGGAGCGGCAGCGGATGCAGCTGGCCCGGGCGGTGCGGAACCGCACCACGGGGGTGCTGTATGTTCTGGACGAGCCCTCCATCGGCCTGCACCCCGCCAACATGGCGGGCCTGACGGGGGTCATGCGGGATCTGATCGCCGACGGCAACACCGTGGTGCTGGTGGACCACGATACCAACGTCCTGGCCCAGGCGGACTGGCTCATCGAGATGGGCCCCGAGGCCGGGGCGGGGGGCGGAACGGTGATCGCCCAGGGGCCGGTGGAAGAGGTCCAGCGGGACCCCGCCTCCCGAATTGGGCCCTTTCTCACCGGGGAGGCGGCGGTGGCGCTGAGTGGGGCCATCCCGCCTGAGGAGCTGTTCGCCCTGGGCAGGATTCACCTGTCCACCTCCGAAATCCATACGGTGCGGCCCCTGGAGGCGGATTTTCCCAAGGGGCGGCTCACCGTGGTCACGGGGGTGTCCGGCTCCGGCAAGACCACCATGGTCCTGGAGAGCCTGGTCCCGGCCCTGGAGGCGCAGATCAAGGGCACGCCCCTGCCCGGGCATGTGAAGGCCCTCTCCGCCGAGGGCATCGGCCAGGTCAAGCTGATCGACTCGGCCCCCATCGGAATCAACGTCCGCTCCACGGTGGCGACCTACGCCGATGTGCATGACGAGCTGCGGAAGGTCTATGCCCGGACCCCCGACGCCCGGGCGCGGAAATATAAGGAGGGGGATTTCTCCTACAATACCGGCCGGCTGCGCTGCCCCACCTGCGACGGCACCGGCACCATCAGCCTGGACGTACAGTTTTTGCCGGATGTGGACATTCCCTGCCCGGACTGCGGCGGCTCCCGCTACTCCAAGGACGCCAGCCTGGTCCGGCGGGTCCCCAAGCACGGCGGGACGGCCTACACCCTGCCGGAGCTGATGGACATGAGCATCGACCAGGCCCTTGCCTCCTGCGCGGATCTGCCGCTGGTGGAGCGGCGGCTCCGGGTGCTCCACGATCTGGGCCTGGGCTATCTGACCCTGGGGGAGGAGACCCCCAGCCTCTCCGGCGGCGAGGCCCAGCGGCTGAAGCTGGCCAGCGAGATGGGGAAGGGCCAGTCGGACACGGTGTTCGTCTTTGACGAGCCCACCATTGGGCTGCATCCCCTGGACGTGGAGGTGCTGCTGAAGGTGTTCCGGCGGCTCATTGAGAACGGGGCCACGGTCGTCGTCATTGAGCACGACCAGGATGTGATCCAAAACGCCGACTATATCCTGGACATGGGCCCAGGCGGCGGCGTTCTCGGCGGGCGGATCGTGGCCCGGGGCACCCCCGACCAGATTCGGGAAAACAGCCAGAGCCTGACGGGCCAGTACCTGAAAAATCCCAAAAAACGGGACCCCGCCTGACGGCGGGGCCCTTTTCCCATAAGATTTCAGAGCGCTGGGGCGTCTGACCGACTTTTGGCCCCTCAGACCTCGATCACGGCCTGGCTGCCGCCGCTTCTTCCCTTGGTGACGACGATTTTCCGGTCGATCCGGTCCTTCAAATCGGCCACATGGGAGATGATCCCCACCAGCCGATTGCCGCTTGTCAGGTCGGAAAGAGCCTTCATGGCCTGGTCCCGGGCGCCGTCGTCCAGGGAGCCAAAGCCCTCGTCCACAAACATGGCGTCCAGCCTGACGCCGCCGGCGGCGGACTGAATTTCGTCGGAGAGGCCCAGGGCCAGGGCCAGGGACGCCAGGAAGGACTCGCCGCCGGAGAGGGTCTTGACGCTGCGCTCCGTGCCGTTGGCGTGGTCGATCACGTCCAGCTCCAGGCCGCTTTGGCTCCGGTAGTTATCTGCCTCCCGCTGCCGCCGGAGCTCGTATTGGCCCTCCGACATGACCATCAGCCGAAGATTGGCCCGACGGAGGATCCGGTCGAAATAGGTGGTCTGGATGTAGGCCTCCAGGGTGATTTTCCCCTTCCCGGGGATGGCGCCGTTGGCGGTTTTGCTCAGGGCCTCCAGCCAGGTCAGGCGCTTTTCCAGCGCCGCCAAATCGCCGGACTTTTCCCGGATGTTTTTCAGGGCGGGCCGGTTGACGGCCAGCCGCCGGTCGATGCCCGCCCAGGCCTCCTCCGCCCCTGCCCGCTGGGCCAGGAGGGCGTTCCTTTTTTGATTTTCCGCCCCTTCATCCAAATCCAAGGTGACGGAGAGCTGCCGGTTCAGGGTCGCTTTTTTGGCTTCCAGGGTGGCCAGCGCCGTTTCAGAGTTGTGGAAAGCGGTCTGGGCTCGGAGCTGGGCGTCTTTGCCTTGCCTGTATTGGCACTCCAAATGCCGGAGCTGTTCCTCCGCCTGGCGGCGGCTTTCAAACCGTAGACGCTGCCGCTCCTTGTCAAATTGACTCTTTTTCGCGGCGATATCCGCCGACGCCGCCGCATTTTGCTCCCGAAGCTTTTCCAAATCCGCTTTTAGGCCGGCAAGTGCCCCTTCCTTTTGAGGGATCTCCTTCTCGAGAGCCGCTTTCCGGGCCTGCCGCCCCTCCGCCAGGGAAATGGTCTTTTCCAAATGCCCCAGGGCCTGGGCGGTCTGTGCCCGCTCCCAGTCCAGCCGCTCCGGCGCGTCCTGGAGAGAAGCGCCGGGCCAGAGAGCCTGGATCCGTTCGCCCAGCCCTTGGCGGAAGGTTTCCAGACTGGCCTTTGCCCCGGAGCAGGCCCGGCTTTTTTCCTGAGCGGTCTGCTGGGCGGCGTTGGCGTCCTTTTCCAGCTTCTTCAGCTCCGTCTCCGTGGGGGCGTTTTCAGATTTGCGGGCCGGATGGGGGTGATCCAGGGCACCGCAGACGGGGCAGGGTTTCCCGTCCTCCAGGGTCCTGGCGATGATCCCGGCCTGCTCGTCCAGAAAGGCCTGACGCTTTTCCCGGAACAGCGCCTCCTTTTCCGAGGCGACGCGGCATGCCGCCACATAGTCCGCCTGTTTCTGCCGGAGCTGCTGGGCATCCGAAGCGTAATTGGTAAGCAATGCGGCCAGGGCGTCCAGCCGCCCCTGCTTATCTTCCGCCTTTTCCTTTTGAGAGCGGAGCTTTTCCAATTCCAGCTCCGCCCCGGAGAGGGCGGAAAGCGCCTCCTTCGCCCGCAGAAGGGCCTGCTCCGCCTGGGCGCAGGTTGCCTCCGTCTCGGTCAGCTTTTTGTTTTGGGCTTCCAGGGCGCTCTGCTTTTGCTGGATCTCCTGGGAGAGGGCTTCCAGGGCAAGATACCGGGGAAGCTCCGCCTCCAGCCGGGCCTTTTCCGACCCGAGGCGCTCCAATTCGGGGGCTTTCGCCTGCTCCGCCTCCCAGGCGGCCTTCCAGCTCCGGTGGCGCTCCCGCTCCTTTAGCCACTCCCGCTCCGCGTTCTCCCGATCCAACTTTGCTTTGGTCTGGGCCTCCAGCTTCCCCAGATTCCCGTTGACCTGGGCCAGCTGCCCGTCGATCTCCTGAATTTTCCCGGTCAGGCCGGCCTTCCGCGCCTCCTCCCGCTGAATGCAGTCCTCCAGGAGCCGGGCCGTGTCCTCTATGGGGAGCGCCCCCTTCCTGCCCTTTTCCAGGTCCAGGGAAAAGGGGCCCCCGTCCTCCACCTGAACGCTCTCCAAAAACTGCCGGAGGCTGCCGCGAAGCTGGGCGCACTGGCCGCCCAGGGTCCGGGCCTCCTCCCGGAGCAGGTCTTGGAGCTTTTGATACCGCTCCGTCTTGAAAATTCTGCGGAAGATCGCCTTCCGTTCCTCCGTGGAGGCAAGGAGCAGCTTCCAAAAATCCCCCTGGGCGATCATGGCGATCTGCAAAAATTGCTCCCGGCCGATGCCCAAAATCTCCTCCCGGATGGCCTGATCCACGTCCTTTTGCCGGGTGATCACCCGCCCGTCGGGGTATCGCAGCTCCGCCTCGGCCTTTTGAACGGTCACGCCCTCCCCCCGGGCTTTGGGGCGGCTGTATTCCGGGCTCCGCCGGAGGGTGTAGATTTTGCCCCCGCAGGAAAAGGTCAGGATCACTTCGGTGGGGGTGCCGGGGGCGGCGTACTTGGAGCGCAGCATGGCGGGCTCCCGGTTGTCGCCGCTGGCTCTGCCGTAGAGGGCGAAGGTGATGGCGTCGAAAATGGTGGTCTTTCCCGCGCCGGTGTCCCCCGTGATCAGGTAAAGGCCGCGCTCCCCCAGCCGTTCCAAATCCAGGTCGATCCGGTCCGCGTAGGGACCGAACCCGGAAATCGTCAGTTTCAGCGGTCTCATGGCTCTCCCTCCCATACGCGTTCCATCAGCGCCCGCACGAAGTCCGCCTGCTCCCGGCTCATGGGCTGGTTGTTCTGCGCCTGGTAGAAATCGGAAAAGAGCTGCAGGGGGGACTTGGCCTCCACCGCCTCCACGGCCTGGAGTTCCCCCTGGCTCCGGGTGCGGGCGTTGTCGTAGTCCAGCTTCATCAGCCGGTGGTAAATGGTCCGCAGCTTTCCAACGGCGTCGGGGACGTCCTCCTCGTCGGTCAGGGTGATGTGGACGTAGTCCTCCTGCCAGGAGGTGTTCTCGTAAAAGGCTTTCAGGGTCAAATCGGAGTAGGTCCCCTTCAGCTCCACCAGATCGTGGAGGGGCGTCAGAGGCACCGTCCGACAGGAAAAGTCTCCTTTTTCCCCAAGCTCCACAACGGTGACGGATTTGGCGTCCCGGGCCTCCGAAAAGGAATATTTTAACGGCGTGCCGCAGTAGCGGATCCGGCCTGTTCCGCAGTTCTGGGGGGTATGGAGATGGCCCAGGGCCACATAGTCGAAGGCCGAGAACACCCCGGCGTCCACGTTGTCCGCCCCGCCAACGGACAGCTCCTCCGATTCGGAGCGCCGGGCCCCGGTGACAAACTGGTGGGTCACCAGCACGTTTCGGCGCTTTTGGTCGATATCCATGCCCTGAATGGCCCGGCCCACCGCCTCCGTATAGGTGGACAGCTCTGCGCCCTCAAAAAACCGCCGAACCTGGGCGGGCTTCAAAAAGGGGAGCATATAGACGTCCACCGGGCCGTACTCGTCTTCTAACGACGTGGGCAGCACCCTGCCGCCGTACACGGGGGAAAGGTGGATCCCGCTGGCGTCCATGATCCTAGAGCCGAAGGCGATCCGCTCCGGGGAATCGTGGTTGCCGCTGATGACGAACACCTCCAGCCTCCGCCGGGCCAGGCCCACCAGAAACTCGTCGAACAGCTCCACCGCCTCCGTGGGCGGAACGGCTTTGTCGTAAATATCCCCGGCCAGAAGCACGGCGTGGGGCTTTTCCGCGTCGATGATCGCAAGGATCTGCTTTAGAATGTACGCCTGATCCTCCAGCATGGAGAACTCGTTTACCCGTTTCCCCAGGTGCAGGTCCGATAAGTGAATGAGTCTCATGGCGGCGCCCTTCTTTCTGTTTTTCACCTCCATTTTAGCAAAAGCGGGTGAAAAATGCAACCCTGGGACCAAAGCCAGCCCTTTTCTTTGAGCGCGTAGGATTCCTTTCTTGAAAAACACCGGGCATTTTGGCTTTATGATTCTTCTTTTCGAGATGTTGACAGATCGCGCCGGTCCAAAACACAATATATGGGCGTACGCCCCTTCAAAACCACTATTTTTCTTTGAAAATTGGGGCAGGTGTTGTCGCCCGTTCATTGACAAATGCGCTTTCGCATAATATAATATCTAAGCTATGAGTGGATTATGACGCTTTTCATCGTCCCCCTATATCATTGATGAGAAATGGAACAACGCGGCTGATATGGCGAATATACGGTAGGCGCGCGGAGCAAGTTAAAAGGGATGGTCTCCCGGGAAAAGGAGTACAGGAAAAAGGTTCCCGCAAAAAAAGAACGGATGGTGCAGAGAGAATGGATAAGCGGCAGAAGCTGAACGCCGACACAAAAGCGATGGCGCGATTCTTGGAAGGCGTCGTCGAAGTGGCGGCGCTTTCTGTCCTGTACTATTTCTTCTGGAGATACGGGCACGAGAACGATCCGTTTCCTGTGTATCTCGGAAATGGAATCATTGTGCTCATTGGCATATACGCCGTGCTGAATTGGATCTTCATTAAAAATTCGGATGGATTCCAGTTTGGGAGTATGAGCAAGTTCGATCTTGGAATTGCCCAGTGGGCCGCGATGCTGATCGTGAACATCATCACCTATTTCCAGTTCTGCCTGATCTCCAATCAGATGCTGAGTCCGCTTCCGCTGTGCGCGCTGTATTTTGTGGAATTGTTTGTTTGCACGGTGTTTATCTATCTCTACGAATTTATCAATCGGCGCCTTTACGCGGCGCACCGGATGCTGATGATTTACGGCAGGGACGAAGCGATCGAGATGAAGCTCAAATTGGACATGCAGAAGGAACGGTACAACGTCTGCAAGCTGGTCTCCGCCCATGAGCCCTGGGAGAAGCTCATCAAGGAGATCGACGCGGCGGAGTCGGTAGTCGTGAACGACGTACCTGCCGAGCTGCGGAATGATCTCTTGAAATACTGTTATAAGAATCAGATCCGTATTTATATTGTGCCGAAGATCACGGACATTCTGATTCGCGGCGCAAGGAACATTTCCGCGGTGGACACGCCGATGCTCCTCATAAGGGGGCCTGGTCTGACGATCGGAGAGCGGTTTTTCAAGCGGACGATGGATATCGTGCTGTCTCTGGTGGCCTTGATCATCACTTCCCCTATTTTCCTTGTTCTGGCAATCGCGATCAAGCTGGAAGATGGAGGACCGGTGTTCTACCGGCAGAAGCGTGTGACCCAGTGGGGGAAGGAGTTTGACATTCTGAAGTTCCGCAGCATGATCGTGGATGCGGAGAAGGATGGACATTCCATCCCGGCGACGGAACGGGACCCCCGGGTTACAAAGGTGGGATGGATCATCCGGCCGACACGGATCGACGAGCTGCCGCAGGTCCTCAACATCCTGAAGGGCGATATGAGCATCGTCGGGCCGCGGCCCGAGCGTGTTGAACACGTCGAGAAGTACTCGGCGGAGATCCCGGAGTTCGTGTACCGGCTGAAGGTCAAGGGCGGTCTGACGGGATATGCGCAGATCTACGGAAAATACAACACCAGCGCATATGACAAGCTGCGGATGGACCTGATGTATATTGAAAACTACTCCCTGCTTTTGGATATCAAGTTGATGCTGCTGACGGTGCGTGTGCTGTTCAACAAGAGCAGCACGGAGGGCTTTAAGGTCGCGCGGGAGAATGAGAAATGGCGGGAAGAGCTGCTGGAGCAGTTTAGGCGGGAAGAAACGGTATAAGATGGAGGAAGCCGGCTTGAATATACAGATCGTTTCCGAATTCTTTTACCCGGATAATTTTCGGATCAATGAGATCGTGCCGGAGCTGGTGAAGCGCGGACACAGGGTATCCGTTTTGACTGCGCTGCCCGACTATGAGACAGGACGTGTGCCAAAGGCGTACCGCAAAAGGGAAAAACGCAGGGAGAATTGTCTTGGCGCCGAGGTGCGGCGTGTCTTCACTTTAGAACGAAAGACAGGCACCCTGCACAGGGCGCTGAGCTATGGCTCGTTCCTGGTGAATGGCGCCTTCTACGCCCTTTTTTGTAAAAAACCAAAATGCGACGCGGTGTTCGTCTATGAGACATCGCCGGTATTTCAGCTGTTTCCGGGGATCATCCTGAGCCGCCGGGCGAAGTGTCCGCTGGTGTTTTACTGCTGTGATCTGTGGCCGGAATCGCTTAAAGCATGGAACGTTAAGGAAAGCAGCCTGCTGTTTCGCGCGGTGCTGCGGTTCAGCCGGTGGATGTATAAGCGGTGCGACGTGGTGGCAGTGGCATCCAAGCCGTTTCAGGCGTATATGGAAAACGTGGGCGGGGTGCCGGAAGAAAAGATCGTCTATCTTCCGCAGCATTTCGAGGAAATGGATGGCGCGCCCTTTGGCTATGAGGAAAACGGGCGGGTCGATTTTCTGTTTGCGGGGAATATGGGCGCTGTGCAGAATCTGGACTGTGTGCTGCGCGCCGCGGCGAAGATGCGCCCGGACAAGCCGTTCCATATTCACTTTGTGGGGGATGGATCGGAAAAAGAAGCCCTGGAGCGGCTTGCGAAAGACCTGCGCCTGGATGACAAAGTCACGTTTCACGGGAGATACCCGCAGGCGGAGATGGCGCGGTTTTACGCCATGGCGGACTGCTTTCTGCTGACGCTGCGCGGCGGGGATATGATCGGATCGACGCTGCCGAGCAAGGCCCAGGGGTATCTCTGCGCGGGAAAGCCGGTGGTCGGCGCCATCGATGGCGCGGGAGCGGAGTTGATCCGTGAGGCGGACTGTGGGATCGCGGTACCCGCGGGCGACGAAAAAGCGCTGGCAGAAGCGATGACGGAAATGACGGATCGGTTCGAGGACTACCGGGAAAAAGGCAAAAACGGCAGGCGGTTCTATGAGAACCATTTTACCATGGACCAATTTATGCAGGGCATGGAAGCCCTGTTGAAAGGAAAACCATCATGGGAGGGAAGATCATGTCCCATTTCAAAGACGCGACCCTGATGATCACCGGGGGCACCGGTTCCTTTGGGAACTCGGTGCTGAAGCACTTTCTGACCTCGGATGTGGGGGAGATCCGCATCTTCTCCCGGGACGAGAAGAAGCAGGACGATATGCGGCACGACTTGCAGGTGCGTTTTCCAGAGTATGCCGGAAAGGTGCGGTTTTATATTGGCGATGTGCGGAACCCCCGCAGTGTGCGGGACGCCATGTACGGGGTGGACTATATTTTCCACGCGGCGGCGCTGAAGCAGGTGCCCAGCTGCGAGTTCTTCCCCATGGAGGCCGTGCGGACCAATGTGGAGGGCACGGACAATGTACTCCATGCCGCCATCGACGCCGGGGTGAAGCGGGTGGTGTGCCTTTCCACGGACAAGGCGGCCTATCCCATCAACGCCATGGGCATCTCCAAGGCAATGATGGAGCATGTGATCTACGCCAACGCCCGGGTGGCGGCGGAGCGCAGCGGGACGGTGATCTGCTGCACCCGGTACGGAAACGTCATGTGCAGCAGGGGCAGCGTGATCCCGCTGTTCATCGACCAGATCAAGGCGGGAAACCCGATCACCATCACCGACCCCAATATGACAAGGTTCTTGATGAATCTGGACGAGGCGGTGGACCTGGTGCGGTTCGCGTTTGAACACGCGAATCCCGGGGACTTGTTTATTCAAAAGGCGGACGCCGCCACCATTGGCGACCTGGGCAAGGCGGTGCAGCGGCTGTTTGGCGATACGGGAACCCGCATCATCGGCACACGGCACGGCGAAAAGCTCTACGAGACCCTGATGACCCGGGAGGAGCGCCTCCGCAGCGAGGACATGGGCAACTATTACCGTGTGGCGGCGGACAGCCGGGATCTCAATTATGATCAATTTTTCGTGAAAGGCAAAGTACACACCATGGCGGATGAGGCGTACACCAGCCATAACACGAATCGCCTGAATGTGGAAGAAACGGTCAAGAAGATCCTGACGGCGGATTATGTGCGCGAGGCTCTTGCTAACTGGAAAGGCGGACAAGCATGAACATCCTTATCACCGGCGCGAAGGGCTTTGTCGGGCGAAATCTTACAGAGCGTCTCAAGGCCCTGCGGGACGGGAAGGACCGCACACGCCCAGGGCTCAAAATTGACGAGGTTTTTGAATATGATCTGGATTCCCCGCCGGAGGATTTGGACGCCTACTGCGAAAAGGCGGACTTTGTGTTCCACCTCGCCGGGGTGAACCGGCCGAAGGAGAACACAGCGTTCATGGCGGGCAATTTCGGCTTTTCTTCTACGCTGCTGGAAAAGCTGAAAGCCAGGGGAAACGCCTGCCCGGTGATGCTCTCCAGCTCCATCCAGGCGACGCTGATCGACCGCTATGGACAGAGCGACTACGGGAAGTCCAAGCTGGCGGGAGAGGAGCTTTTCTTTTCCTACGGCAAGGAGACGGGCGCGAAGGTATATGTGTACCGCTTTCCGAACCTGTTCGGCAAGTGGTGCCGCCCGAATTACAATTCCGCCGTGGCGACCTTCTGCTACAATATGGCCAACGATCTGCCGATTACGGTCAGCGATCCCGCCACAGAGCTGGAGCTTCTGTACATCGACGATCTGGCGCGGGAGATGCTCGATGTACTCGAGGGCAAAGTCCATCACTGCGCGTACGACGCTTTGACGCCGGTAGAAAACGAGGCCGGCCCCTACTGCTTTGTGCCGACGACCCACATTGTGACGCTGGGCCAGATCGTGGCGCTGCTGGAAAAGTTCAAAAGGCAGCCGCAGACGCTTCTGATGCCGGAAATTCCGGCGGGGTCCTTCGCGAAAAAGCTGTATTCCACCTACCTCTCCTATCTGCCCAAGGAAAAGGCAGCGTTCCCGCTCAAGATGAATGTGGACGACCGGGGGAGCTTCACAGAGCTTTTGAAGACGGAAAAGTGCGGACAGTTCAGCGTGAACATTTCCAAGCCTGGGGTCACGAAGGGCCAGCACTGGCACCACAGCAAGTGGGAGTTTTTCGTGGTCGTGTCGGGGCATGGGCTGATCCGGGAGCGAAAGATCGGCTCCGACGAGATGCTGGAGTTCGAGGTCAGCGGAGAGCGGATCGAGGCGGTCCATATGCTGCCGGGGTACGCGCACAGCATCATCAACCTGTCGGATACAGAGGATCTGGTGACGGTGATGTGGGCAAACGAGATTTTCGAGCCGGGGAGACCGGACACGTTTTTTGAAAAAGTCTGATAGGGGTTTGGCATGATGTTCCAAAACAACGGAAAACTAAAGCTGCTGATCATTGTGGGAACGCGGCCGGAGATCATTCGGCTGTCGGAGGTCATCAAGAAGTGCCGGAAGTATTTCGACACGGTACTCTGCCACACGGGTCAGAATTACGATTACAACCTGAACGGCGTGTTTTTCCGGGACCTGTCGCTGGACGACCCGGAGGTGTACCTCGACGCCGTGGGGAAGGACCTGGGCGAGACCATGGGAAACATCATCGCGAAGTCGTATCAGCTCATGGCGGAGATCCGGCCCGACGCGGTGCTGGTGCTGGGGGACACGAACAGCTGCCTCTCGGTGATCGGGGCAAAGCGGCTGCACATCCCGATCTTCCACATGGAGGCGGGCAACCGCTGCAAGGATGAGTGCCTGCCGGAGGAGACGAACCGCCGGATCGTGGACGTCATCTCCGACGTGAATCTGGCCTATTCCGAGCATGCGCGGAAGTATCTGCACGAGTGCGGATTGCCGAAGGAGCGGGTCTTTGTGACAGGCTCCCCCATGGCGGAGGTGCTGCGGGCGAATCTTGAGCGGATCGAGGCCAGCGACGTGCATCAGCGCCTGGGTCTGGAAAAGGGAAAATATATCCTGCTCTCGGCCCACCGGGAGGAGAATATCGACACCGAAAAGAACTTTTTAAGCCTGTTCACGGCGATCAACGCCATGGCGGAGAAATACGATCTGCCGGTGCTGTATTCCTGCCACCCGCGGTCCAAAAAGCGGCTGGAGGCGTCCGGATTCCAGCTGGACCGGCGGGTTCTCCGGCATGAGCCCCTGGGATTCCACGACTACAACTGCCTGCAGATGAACGCTTTCGCGGTGGTCTCGGACAGCGGGACGCTGCCGGAGGAGAGCAGCTTTTTCACCAGCATTGGAAAGCCTTTCCCGGCGGTGTGCATCCGGACCAGCACCGAGCGGCCGGAGGCGCTGGAAAAGGGCTGCTTTGTGCTGGCGGGTATCGAGGGCAGCGGCCTGCTGCGGGCTGTGGACACGGCGGTGGAGATGAACCGGAGCGGCGATCACGGCGTCCCCGTGCCGGATTATGTGGATGAAAACGTCTCCACGAAGGTCGTGAAGATCATCGAGGGCTATACCGGCGTTGTCAATAAGATGGTGTGGAGAAAATAAAAGGATGGTGCAAAAAGTGGAAAGGGAGCCAATAGGTCTCAATGAATTGCAAAGCATTGAGCTAAATATTCTAGCAGCTTTCCATAATTTTTGCCAGCAAAACGGATTGCGTTACTATTTGGCTGGGGGAACGGCTTTAGGCGCGATCCGTCATCACGGGTTTATACCGTGGGATGATGATATTGACGTGATCATGCCGCGGCCCGATTATATGAAGCTTTTAAAATTAGCACGGCAAAAGCAAATCTTCGGGGAGGATTATATCGCAAGTAATTTCTACCTTGATAATGATTTACCCGTTCAAGCAACCACAACTCGTATTTTTGACAGCAGAACAGAGGTCACCTTTGACAACTTTAGAATATCCTTTCAAATCGGATGTTGGATTGACATTTTCGCGATCGATGGTCTCCCGTCGTCGCGCTTTTGCCGTAATTTGCGCTTTAGAACAGTAAGGATCCTTCTTGATTTTCTATACTGTGATGTAACAAAATTTGGCGGGAAACGACGCTCCTCTCTGGTTTCTGCCCTGCAATATTTTTTGGCGCCCGTGGTGGGTATCGCCCGCTTGATTGGGTACAGACGAATTATCAATGCAATTGAAAAAATATGTCTGAAAAGCGCATATGAGAATAGCGAGTGGGTAGGCGTTTTGGGCGGAAGGGCCGCGGAAAAAGAGGCCATGAAGAAAATCAATTTAGAACCTGCTGTTTTGGTTGACTTTGAAGGAAACAAATTTCAGATTATGGCGAACTATCATGAGTATCTCACAAATCTATATGGCGATTATATGACGCCGCCGAAAGAAAAAGTGAGCAGGCATTTGATACAAGCCTACTGGAAATAATGAAATGCCGGATAAACGGCTATGAATTGAGAGTTGCATAGTTTTAAAAGTATGGTAAGGAGCTAATCAAATGAATGTCGCAATTGTTATAGCTGGAGGTACTGGGAAACGCATGGGGCAAGATATTCCCAAACAGTTTATCTCCGTCTATGATAAGCCGATTTTGATTTATACGCTTGAGGGATTTCAGAGTCATCCGCAAATTGATGCCATTGAAGTGGTCTGCCTTGATGGGTGGCATGATGTTGTTTGGGCATATGCCAAACAATTTGAGATTACGAAGCTCCAATGGATCGTATCGGGCGGAGCTACAGGACAGGAGTCCATTCGCAACGGCGTATTTAATCTTGAGGGCAAGTGCGATCCTGACGATATTGTAATTATTCATGATGGTATTCGCCCAATGATTGAAAAGTCCGTGCTGTCGGATGTGATTGTCAAGTGTAAAAAATATGGAAACGCGGTCACTTCTATGCCCTACAATGAGCAAATGTTTATAAAGGATGATGATATATCGACGGTCCAGTACATACCGCGTGAAACGTTGCGAAGAGTATCAACGCCGCAAGCTTACAAGTTTAGCAAACTTGATTGGGCCTACCATGAGGCATTTGAGAAAAAGATTGGCATATATGGGTCGCATTACACAAACACCATGATGGTCGAACTTGGTGAAAGATTGTATTTTGCTGCAGGTTCCGACAAGAACATCAAATTGACTACACAGGATGATTTGGAACTTTTCAAGGGATATTTGAAGGCAGGGAAGTAAAATGACTTTACTTGAGATTGACCAGTATAAGGAGGATATAAAGCTTATCTACGAGCAAAACTTGCCTTGGAATATGCTCTTTGGCAAAGCTATTTTGTTAACCGGCGCTACCGGGATGATCGGCTCCTGTGTGGGCGACTATTTGCTATGGTTGAATCAGACGGAGAAGCTGAAAGCGGATATCATTTTTGCGGGACGAGATAGAGAAAGGGTTCGTTCCAGATTTGAGCCTTTTCAAGAAGGAAAAGATTATGCCTTTGCTCCGTTTGATGCGGTCAGTGGCGAACCGCCTTTGACAGATAAGAAAAAAATCGACTTTATCATTCATGCGGCCTCGAACGCGCACCCGGAAGCGTACGCGAAGCAGCCAGTAGAGACCATGCTCGCGAATCTTCTGGGCACCAACGCGCTTCTCGATCTCGCGGTGAAAAGAGCGGCGAAACGCGTTCTCTTCATTTCTTCCAGTGAAGTATATGGGATTTGGGAAGAAGAGAGACCTTTTTTAGAAACGGATTATGGATATATGGATTTGTTGAGCGCGCGCAGTTGTTATCCGAGTTCAAAACGCGGCGCCGAAACACTTTGTGCCGCGTATACAGGAGAGTACGGAATTGAAACAGTTATTGTTCGTCCCGGGCATGTCTATGGGCCGACGATGACGGACCAGGACAGCAGAGCGGCCGCACAGTTCGCGAGAAATGCCAGAGATGGAAAAAATATCGTCATGAAAAGTACGGGAACGCAGAGACGTTCTTATTGTTATGTAACAGATTGTGTGGCTGCCCTCTTTACGGTGCTGCTTAAAGGCGAGACGGGCAATGCGTATAATATTTCCAGTGAGGGATCTACTTGTTATCTCAGAAGCTTTGCAGAAGCATTCGCGAAAGCCGGGGGAGGGAATGTCCAATATGCGGCTCCTTCCAGCGGCGAGTTAAAAGGCTATAATAGAATGTACAATTCTTCTCTGAATGCCAGAAAACTAGAAGCGTTAGGCTGGCGGGCTCAAATTTCTTTAATGGATGGGGTCCGGAAAACGGTTGAGGAATTGAGAGAAATTGAAACGCTTAGAAGATAGAGACGTTACTGCCGCCTGGGATGCCGAATGGGAAGGGCGCTGTTCTACGGGCAAAGTAGCGGATAAAGCGTAGCTTGCCGTTCAGCAGGCAAGCTGCGAAATCTGTCTGCGTGTCGAGGAGAATCGCGTTTCGGCCCGGTTTTTTGTGGATGAATTTGGATGCCTCCGCCCTTAAACACCTAGGCAGGACGCAGGAGAGGATCCCACTTCTGAAATGCTTAAGATTATGGATGAAAGGAATGAAGGAATGAAGGTTATATTTTGCTCTACCATGAATTTGAACGTTTCCGAGGAAATGAAAAAATCCAAGGATTTCCGTCCAATTTCAGGGCAGAAATTCCAAGAAAATCTTTTCCTGGGGCTTAAAGCGAACGGCGTGGATATTTCCATTGTGAATGTTCCCCGGGTTCGGCATTACCCATATTACGCCGACAAGGTCATCCGGGAAAAGCCCTTTATCATCAACGGGGAAAACTGCGGGATCTCTTTGGGAATTATCAATCTGAAATGGATCAATTATATTTCTGCGGGAGTGCAGCTTTTCCGGCACCTTTTGAAAATAATCTTCAAAAACAAAGGAGAAAAGATCGTCTTTTTGTTTTTTAATATGCACGTTCCCCAAACCCTGATATTGCTCCTTTTGCAGAGAATATATGCAAATGTGACAGTATGTGAAGTAATCGGTGATTTGCACGGTGCCTACGGCGTGAAGAATACCAGGCGAGGGTTGCACAGTTGGGCTATAGCACGGCTTGGTAACTGGTTGGACAAATCGGTATGTCACTTCGATTCTTTCGTCCTTCTTACAGAGGAGATGGCACAAGCGCTCAGGCTGCAGGATAAGCCCTATACTATTATGGAGGGCTTCTATCTCCCGGAAAGCGGGAGCGTGCAGCCGTTTCAGGATGAGAAACAGACAGATGAAAAAACTATTTTTTATGCTGGATATCTGGGACTTGATTACGGTGTAGAGCATATGCTGCGTGCCTTCAGCCAGATTTCCGATCCGGATTATCTCCTAATATTGGCCGGTTACGGCGAAGATACAAACGTGATGTGCCAATATATGGAAAAGGACGACAGAATCCATTTTTTAGGATTTATCAGCCCCTCAAATGTGGCGCAATGGCAGAAAAAGGCGACTGTTCTGATAAGCCCACGGACCTCAGAGTACCCATTTGTAAAATATAGTTTTCCCAGTAAAACTTTGGAATGCCTAGCTTCGGGAAAACCTTATATTGCGCATCAACTGCCTTGTGATCCGCCTGAGTACGCAGAGTACATCCAGTATGCGCATGATGAAAGTGATGAAGCGCTGCGGGATAAGATCGTGGAGATCTGCTCTCTTCCGGCCGAAGAGAGACAAGAGATCGGCCGCAAGGCAAGAGAATTTATTCTCCGGGAAAAGAATCCAAAAAGTATGTGTCGGCGCATTGTAGATTTATGGGAAACCATAGGTGAGAAAGAGGTATCAAATGATGAATAAAACTCAACGTAAAATAGATGCCCCATCTGGCGAAAAGGGCATGGCGTTGAAGCTTCCAATTTACCTTACGATCGTATATCTCGTATTTTCCCTCGTCGTCTATATTTTGTGCCCATATCACTGGCAGACAAAGCGGCCTGTTCTTTTTTGGACCTTGAATGTTCTCTATATCATCGCGATTTCCGCAGGCTATCTAGTCGGGCTAAAACATCCTGTCCGTTTCCGGCGTATTACATGGACGGAGAGCAAAACAGACAAACTCCTCACGCTTGTCTCTATCGGGTGCGTTATTAACTTCATAATATACGGGATTTATATTTTTCGTTGCCACGGTCTCAAAACGCTGGACTTTTTAGAGCTGTGGAATCGGATGTGCGTCGGTTTTAAGGATCCAGGTCTCGGGTACAAGATTTATCAGGACCGGCTTCGTTGGATAGATGGCGTAGACGTGCTTGGCGGCACGGGATATACGCTGATCTCCCTCGTTTGGGCCTTTGTTGAAAAAGCCATTGCTATTTTGTCTCTGCTTTACTTCAAAAAGCTAAAGCCCTACGGGAAATTCTTCTCCGTGGCGTATCTTGTCCTTGTCGTTGCGCTATATGTATCCATTGGGACAAACATCCAGATTTTTAATGTTTTTCTCCTTTTGGAATTGCCGATAATTCTAAAGACCTTTACCCTTTGGCACGGGAAGCAGCTGCGCAAAAAACATATTGTACAGTTGTTTGCCTTTCTTTTCGTCGGTATTTTTGCGATGATGCTGTATTTCGGATGGATGCTGGAAAGCCGCCATGCGGCCAATGGCGTTGAAGCGTCAGATTACATTATCGGCGGATACCGTCCAGACCTGGGCGATACGCCGTCAGACACTTCCCCAGCGGAGCCGTCCGCCACCGCGCCGGCGGAGCCGTCCACCACCGCGCCGGCGGAGCCGTCCACCACCGCGCCGGCGGAGCCGTCCACCACCGCGCCAGCGGAGCCGGCGGATACCTCGCCTTTAGAGCGCAAGTTGACTAATTTCTGGCTTAGCGCGTCTAGCTATTTATCTCAGGGATATTACGGTATGTCCCAGGCGCTAACACTTGATTGGGTGCCTATGTATGGCGTCGGAAACAGTATGTTCCTGGTAAATTTGATCTCTGGTCATATTTATGATATCGATCAGTATACCTATCAGGTACGCCTGGAGCCGCTGGGCTGGGACAGTGACGTCAGATGGCATACTATGTATACATGGGTGGCAAACGACGTCTCATTTTATGGCGTCGTGGTAGTGATGTTCTTGATCGGCTGTCTTTTTGGCATGATGTTCCGGGATGCCATCACTACCGAAAATCCTTTTGCCAAGGCCAGCATATTCTTCTTTATTTTGATGCTGCTGTTTATTCCGTGCAACAATCAGATTGCCCAGTCAAACCAGAATCTATGTCCTTTTTTGCTGCTGGTTCTGCTGTGGCTGCTTTGTGGCAGGGAGCCAGATCCTGTTTCGCGCAAAGCAGAGACAAAAAAGGATTGATGAAAAGTGTTCAGACCCCGAAGCAAAAGTAAGCTCAGCATACTCAATGCCATTTCAGCGCTGGCAATGACCCTTGTCAACGGTCTGCTGGGCATTGTGTCCACTAGGTTCATCATACAAGTGTTTGGCTCTGATTTCAACGGGCTGAACTCCACGGCAAACCAGATCGTCAACGTCCTGCTGCTGTTGGAGGGGGGCTTTACGGTGGCCTCCAATGTGGCGCTGTTTGCTCCGTTGGGACGGGAGGACTTCGGTCAGGTCAATGGGATCCTGAGGGCTACCCGGAGGAAGTTCCGCAAAATCGGCCTGCTTTTTCTGGCGGCAGGCCTTTTGGTCGCCGGAGGATACACTGTCGCCGTCAACAGCGAGCTGCCCCCAGAGCTGATCTTTACGGTTCTGTGGATGACCGTGCTACCTGCGGCGGCGAATCTGTACTTTGCCACGACCTACCGAGTTTTACTCCAAGCACAGCAGCGGGAGTATGTGACCAACTGCATTTCCGCGCTGACCATCGGACTGGGGCATATTGTCAATATCCTTCTCATCACCTGTGGCGGGCAGATGTGGATGGTGCGCCTGGTCACGATGCTTTTCTCCCTGCTCAGCAGCCTGTTGATCGTGCTCTACGTCCGGCGCCACAACAAATTTTTGGATTTCAATGTTCCGGAGCAAGGCGCGTTGATCAAGGGCACCAATGATGTCCTGGTTCAGAAGATCACGGGTGTGGTTTATAATTCCGCTCCCATCATTTTTCTGTCGGTGTTTCCAGGCGGTGGTACCGTGCTGGCCAGCATCTACGCGGCGTATAACAACGTGTTTACTATGATTAAAAGTCTCCTCCACGCAGTGATTGACGCGCCTAGACTCGGCATGGGGCAGCTGCTTACCGAACGGAAGAGAGACGAAGTGTGGCCAGTCTTTGCGCAATATGAGCTTCTTGCCTTTATGGCGGTGTCGGTGCTGCTGTCTACAACATACGCGATGATTCTTTCGTTCATTTCTCTATACACCGCGGGAATCGCGGACGCGAACTATGTGGATCCAATGATAGCTGTACTGATGACAATGATCACGTTGATAGAGATGATTCATATTCCGAGCGGGCATTTGCTGAATATGGCGGGGCTATTTCGCGTGAGCAGGAATATTCAGATCATCGCATGCGTGGCGCTTTTCGTCTGCATGCCTGTGGGCGGCCTTTTCCTGGGCATTTATGGTATGCTGGGAGCGCTTCTTTTTGTCGCGGTTCTGCTGGCGATCATGGAGATGGGATATGTGCATGTTCGGTTTTTCTCCAAAGGGGTTTCGACCTTAATGAAGCTGCTTCTGCCCAACATGATCGTAGGAGCGGTTGTTGCCGCTGCGGAATCCTTTCTTGCGGCGCGATATATCAATGGAATGTCCCCATTTCTCCTCTTTGGCATTCTGAGCGCGTCGATCAACTTTGTGGCGGTTTTCACCGCGAATATTATTTTTCAGCGAAGTCTGGTATTAACGCTATTTCATAGAGTGCGGGATGTTTTAGCGAAAGATAAAAGAAGCGGGAGATGACACAGTATCGATGAGCGGCCCATAGTCCATAAAGTGGACAGGTAAAATTCTGAAAGAAAATGGATCCAGCCTGGTTTGAGGACGTGCCATGGTTCATATGAATTTAAAACGGGGTCGAAAGGGCTCACTGATGTAATCGTCAATAAAAATAAAACCAGGCCAGGGACCTTCACGGTCCCTGGCCTCGCGTTTTGATCTGTTGGTTGAATGGACCTGGCTCGGTTCCTTACAGGTCCTCTTTCGCCGCTGGGCCCATGGCTCCGAGCGTTCTGGTTTGATATCCGGCGCCGCCAAAAAGCAGAAACGCCGCTTCCAGATTATCAGGATCCAGCGCTTCCAGTTTTTCACGAAGGCTGGCGGAGGGAAGATCCAATTCGCCGCTACGGGTCATGCACAGGCCCCGGCGGATCGCCCGCTGCCCTTGGCTTGCCAGGGCCCGCAGGAACCGCTCCTCCTCTGCGGCGCGGTCAAAGGTGGAAAGCGGACCGTCTGCCAGGGCGGAAAATCCCAGAACAGAGCCCTGCGCGGTCCTGACAACAACAGCCATCTGAGCCGCCGGGTCCGCCGCGAAAATGTTCCGGGCACATTCCGCCAAAACCAGATATTGTTCAGGAATAGCTGCCATCGATCGTTTACCTCCTATGTCCTTTTATATATTTGGTTGGGAAATGACCCCTGCCGCTGATCCGCTTCCCGCCTGCGCCGCTCTACGCTTCCTCATGCTTGGCGGCCAACCAGGAAAAGAGGAGGATCAGCATTTGCGCGACAGCCGCCGCCATGAGCAGAACCACCAGCGCCATCAGCAGCCAGCCGCCGTCAAAGGGAAACCGAATGCCATAGTCGCTGACCAGCATCCCCAGATTGTATAGCTGGGTAGCGGCGGCCCGCAAGGTTGGCACTTCCAAAGCGACCAGCCCAGTGGAGAGGACGCCGCATAGGATGGAGCTTCTGACGGAGGGCGCCATCCAGCAGGCGAGGATCGCCTGGCAGCAGGCAAGCGCGGTCATCGCGGCGGTCAGGCCCAGCAGGACCCAGCAATGGGAGACGTACTGGGGGTGTTCCGCCTGAAAAACAGATTGGTTGGAAATGAAATTCGCGGTCTGCCAGGCGCAAATGGCCAGGCAG
This sequence comes from uncultured Oscillospiraceae bacterium, assembly GCA_947626085.1. GTDB lineage: Bacteria > Bacillota > Clostridia > Oscillospirales > Oscillospiraceae > Faecousia. The sequence goes on along the minus strand of CANQQU010000008.1, from coordinate 19,182 downwards.
AGGAATCCAAGGGAAATGATCATGGATGTAGTCACTTTAAAACCTTTTGTTTTCATAGTAAAAGCACCTCTTTTATAGAAAATGAAAATTCTCTGGCAATTTTTCAGATTGCCCCGATAATACCATTATAGACAGAGAATTTGTTCCTTTCAAGAGGCTTGGCGCAACTGGAGATTTTCCGGCACAACTGGAGAAAAGCAACAAAATGTAACTATCGCCGGGTCGGCTTTTTGCCGAAATTTCTTTTATTGGGGCCGGGGGACCTCCGCCGCGAACTGGAACCAGCCGCCCGCGTAGTTGAAGGTGTATTCCGCGTTCCACTGGTCCAGGATGCCGCGAATGGTGGCCAGGCCGTAGCCGTGGTTCAGCTTGTCCGCCTTGGTGGTGGGGATGTGCCCGTTGTAGATCGCCACCTTGGGGGAGGTGTTCCGCACGGAGAGGTAAAGACTGTCCTCTAAGAGCAGGCAGCAGGCGATCTCCTTGGTCCCGGCGCATTTTTCCGCCGCTTCTATGGCGTTGTCCAGCAGGTTGGACAATAGCACCACCGTGGCGTCCTCCGGCAGGGGGAAGGCGGATAGGTCGTTCACTTGGATCTGCATGGCGATGCCCTTTTCCTGGGCCGCCTGATATTTTTCGTTCAGCACCACGTCTAGAATGGGATTTTTGGAGTTCACGCTGAACACCCGGACGGTCTGGGTCTGCTGGAGGCTGTTCAGATACGCCTGGGCTTTGGAAAATTGCTGTTCTTCCAGGAGGGTGTGAAGGGCCTGCAAATGATGGCGAAACTCGTGGACATTCTGCCGCTGGGCCCGGTAGCTCTTTTCCAGGGCGGTGATGCTCTCCGATTGGAGGGCGATCTGCTGCCGCATCAGGGCGGCCTCCCGCTCCTTTTGGGTGGATCTTTCCAGGGAAAAGATGGCGAACTGGATGCCGATATTCGCCAGCGCCAAACCGATACTCAGGATCACCGCGCCGACGGAGATATCGGGCTGATCCGGCGCCGTAAAGAACAGCATACATAGAAAGACCGTGCTTAATGTGGGGAAAGCGAGCGCCAGGAGCAGCCATTGGCCCCGCATCCGCACGCCCTCAAAAGAGGAGAAATGCTTTAAAAGGTAGGCGGCCAGGAGGGTGAAAAGCCTTTCCGAAGTAACAACGAAGGCAAACAGCCATCTTCGGGAAGTAAACTCTTCAACCGACAATCCAAGAATTGCCGAGGTTCCGTATCCGGCGACCGCGTCCATGACGGCCGAGATCAGGAGGACATTCACGCACAGAATGAGCTTTGCGGACAATTTGCCGTCGAACAGGTAATAGGAAACAAGCAATAGATCGATGAAGGAGGATATAGGACGGAGGGGGCGTGGGACTACAATTATAAGAATGATTTGCGCGGCAGTGAAAAATAGATAACCGAGAAGGATCTGCGTCCGATTCCGCTTCACAGGTAAAAACGCGGACAGGAACAGCAGAAGCGCCAGATCGTCGATCAGCGCCCAGAGAGCGGTCAGCACATATTCCATACCCATCACCTCGGCTGCTTCCAGAGTAGATACTTTTGCTTGATTTCCTTGTACTGCATTTGGCTGACGCGCAGGACCGTTCCATTGTCCAGGACGACCCCTTTGCTGGACAGCTTCGTGATGAACCGCATATTCACCAGGTAGCTCTTATGGATCCGCAGAAATCCGCACACCTCCAGGTCCCGGGCGATCTCGGAAAGGGCGCCCCGGATCTGATAGCGCTTGCCCGCCGTCTCCGGCGGGATGGGGCGCAGGAAAAACTCGATATTGTGCCCCATGACCTCCAGACGCTCCAGATATTTGATCGGCAGCTCTACCTTTTTGCCGTCCACCCAGATGGGATAGACCTCCCGTGCCAACCGAATGCGGTCAAGGGCTTGGCTGAGATAGGTGTTGAAGATCCCCTCCAGATCCCGTTTGAGGACATAGCGGAAGGCGCTGACCTCGTAGCCGGCGGGGGCGAACTCTACATAGTTGGTGACGAAGATCAGCACCGCGTCCTGGCGGAAGGCGCGGAGCCGCCGGGCCAGGGCGATGCCGTCGTCCTCCGGGGTGGCCAGATCCACATCCAGCAGCGCCAGGTCGCAAAGGGCCAGCTCCCGGTCGGTGATCAGGGAGGCATCGGTATACGCCAGAATCTCAAACCCTTCCCCCTGACCGCTCAGAAACGCCTCCACCCGGCTTTTCACCCGATCCAGGAACAATTCATCGTCATCACAGAGAAGAACATGAAGCACGGTATCACCTCTATCACAGCGCCTTCCTTTCCGCATCGTTTTTTCCCTACCTATTTTTATCAATTATAGCGCTCTGATTTCTGAAAATCAAGGGATTTGGCACAAGTGGGTCTTTTCCGGCACAACTGGGAAAAAATAACATAATGTAACTTCAAAATAAAGAAACAAAATTGCCAGCAAAGCATTGGCGGGGAGGCGCCAATTATTGACAAAGGCAGGCCGGGCGTAGTAAAATAGCCGCAAAGTAGGTTCAATTTTACGAAAAAATCGAAGGAGTGCATAAAAATGGGGAATCCTGCCAGCAAGGTGATCGCCGTTGCCATGGGAGAGATCGGCTATTTTGAAAAGGAGACCGACTGCGGTCTGGACAGCAAGACCGCCAACGCGGGGGATGGGAATTACACCAAGTACGCCCGGGATTTTGATACCAAGTACCCGAATTGGTACAACGGCAAGAAAAACGGCTATGCCTGGTGCGATATGTTCATCGATTGGTGCTTCCTGACCGCCTATGGCTATGAGGCGGCCCTGAAGCTGCTGTGCCAGCCCGAAAAAAGCAGGGGCGCGGGCTGTACATACTCCTACGGGTATTACAAGGAGAAGGGGCAGGCCGGGAAGACCCCCAAGGTCGGCGCCCAGATCTTCTTCGGGTACGAGGAAAACAAGCTGACCCATACCGGGCTTGTGTATCGGGTGGACGAGGAAAACGTGTATACCGTTGAGGGCAACACCGCCAACCAGGTGGCCCAGCGGGTATATTCCCGGGACGCGGAGCAGATCTGGGGCTATGGGTACCCCGCCTATGACGAGGAACCTTCCGCCATCGAGGCCGCGCAGGCGGTGATTTAAAGCATTTGAAGAGATGAGCAGACGGGGAAAGCGGCCCGGTTTTCAGGCCCGCCGTTTTAAAAGGTCAAACAAAATAAAGACGCACAGCGCCGCCCCGGCGCGCCTCCCCTGCGGAGGACGCCCCGGAGCGGCGCTGTGTTTACTTTTTCCACCTCCCGGCCCCACGGCCCATGAAAAATGTCAAACGGTGTCGAAGCGCATAGAATGAAGGGAGGAACGGGGCGCTTCCCGTTCCCCCTTTGGCAAAATTCGCTCAACAGGGTCAGAATAAGGAGGTAGCGTATGAAATTTCGCCGTATGATGATGCTTGTGTTGTCCGTCATGCTCCTTGGGTCCGTGCGGGGCGCTTCTGCCTACACTGACGGCTGGAGCGGACCCGCTATGGAACAGGCCGAAGTTGCCGGGGAACAGGTGACCGGCAGCTTTGTATTCCACTTGGAGCGCTGCGCCGTCACCGCCGTGGGGAAGACCATCCTTCCCAGCGACTGGACCGTGGTCTCCGACGGGGCAGTCACCACCTTTACCACTCAGCATTTCACAGGCGACGGGGTGGGCGTCAGCTTCACGGTCACGCCGGAGGAGGGCTGCCTGATCACCAGCGCCTACTATGAGAATCACGCCAACCCCGGCCTGCGGGGCGGGATCGTTTCCCAAAACGGCAGCGTGGTATTCGCCTACACCATGCATGCCAACCAGAATGTGGACCACTATGTGACGGCCTACCGCCCCAAGCTGTCGGTCTCCATCCGGCAAGAGGGGCTGGAGGAGGCGGAGGTCGGCCAGACCGTCACACTGGACCTGACCGTTACGCCGGACGACAGCGAGCAGCTGCAAGGCTTTAAGCGGGACCTGCAAGCGGTCACGGTGATCATCGGGGACACGCCCTACACCGTTCCCGTCCACGATCAAGACGGCGTCTGGACCGGCGCGTTTCCCTACACGGTCCGGTGGGAGGACGCGCGGGACGACACGGTGACGGCCACGGTTTTTGCCTCGGTCAACTATTCCGGCACGGTGGAGGTGACCAATAACGGCGAAACCACTGACAACGGCACCTTTACTACCAGCACTACCGTTGACAGTACCGATACCGTGGTATTTCCCGTGCGGGGCCCCGCTTTGGCAGTGACCAAGACCGTGGACAAACCGGCTCCGCAGCTTGGCGATACGGTTACTTATACGGTCACGGTCACAAACTGCGGACAAGTAGACCTTCACCATGTGACGGTGGAGGACCGGATGGAGGGGATCGGGCTCCCCGGTGGCCAGGATTGGGAGATCGGCGACCTTCCGGCTGGGGAGTCCAGGGAACGGACCGCCTCCTTTCCCGTGACGGAGGAGCTCATCCGGGCCTTTGGAGGCCAAACCCTGACGGGAACCGCCGCAGCCACCGGCTACAGCCGCTTCGGCGTCCAGGTCTCCGCCTCGGATGCCGCCGCTGTGACCATCCCCGCACCCGCGCCGGCGCTGACGGTGGCGAAAACCGCCGGCAAGACCGCCGGCGCGCGGCTATTCGACCGGATCACTTACACCGTCACGGTTTCCAACACCGGAAACGTGACAGTCACCGGCGTCACCGTGACCGACCCCCTGACCGGGCTGGGGGAAACCATTCCGTCCCTTGCGCCCGGCGAGAGCGGCGCTTTCACCACGGCCTATGTGGTGACGGCGGCGGATGTGAACGCCGGCGCGATTGAGAACACCGCCTTTGCCCAGGGGGCGTATGGCGAAGAAAAGGTCTCCGCCTCCGGGGCCGCGGTGATGGCCACCGAAAAAATCCCCCTGACCGTTCTGATCACCGGAAACCGGGCCGAGGCCGCGTATGACGGAAAGCCCCACGAAATCGGGGGCTTCACGGTGGAAACGGCGGACCGTTCGGCGCTGCCTTCCGGCCTGGAGGTGGTCCTCGCCCCCGGAAAAAGGGCCTACGCCTCCGGCACCGACGCCGGTATCTACCCCATGGGCCTGACGGCGGAGGATTTTTCCGTGACTGGCGAAAACGCGGGGTGCTATGACGTAAAGATTTGGTATGCCGACGGCTGCCTGGAGATCCGGGCCGCCGAGGAAAGCGCCTACACCGCCTGGGTCCGGCAGGACGACCTGATTTACGGCGAACAGCCGAAGCCCGCTATAGCGGTGGAGGGCCCTGGCGCGGAGGGGTACGGCCAGCCCGAGATCACCTATTATCGAATAAGCGAAACCGGGGAAGAGCCCCTCTCCGAAAGGCCGAAGGACGCGGGGACGTACAAAGTGGAGGCGGTTTGGCCCACCACGAAGAACCTGCCCCAGGTACGGGCCAGCGCCGTGTTTATGATCGCCCGGCGGGAGCTTTCTCTGGGCAGAGAGGAGACCTGCCCATATACCGGGGGCCTCGTAACCTTGGAGATCACCCCGCGGGACCTGCGGGAGGGCGCGCTTGTGTATGGCGACAGTCTGAGGCTAAGCGCCCGGATCACCGGCACGGACCCTGGAATTTACACGGAGGTGGAGGGCCTGGAGAGCCTGCGCGTTTTGAATGGGGATGTGGACGTGAGCGGCAACTATGTTGTCCGGGTCGCCGGCAAGCTGACCGTCACCGCCCCCCAGGCCCCGCCGGACCCGCCAGAGCCAACCGGCGGGCCGGACGCCCCCACGGTTCCGGACGCCCCCACGGTTCCGGACGTCCCCACCGCTCCGGACGCCCCCACGGTTCCGGACGCCCCCACCGTTCCGGATGTCCCCCATGGGCCGGATGGGACCGTGCAGGACGTGGAGGAGGGGCCGCCTCTGACGGGCCTGCCCTTTACCGTGGAAAAATGCTGTGTTTTGCACCTGCTGATCTTGCTGCCGGCCCTGGCGGCGGCGGTGTACGATGTATACGACGATCACCGCTGCCGGAAGCGGGAATTGAAGCTTCTTAAGAATTTACCCGAAAGGGAGGAAGATTCGTAAAATAGGCAAGGCCGCCGGGAAAACCGGCGGCCCTTTCCACTGCAAACAGGATTCGCGGGGGGAAGGCCCGGATGCTCTGACGAGCCTCCCCGCGCTTTATCACCGCCTGGGGGGGTGGGGACAGAGGGAAAAGGGGTAGAGAAGTGTCACCTCTTAGCACATTTGAGTATTTTATCTAAATCGGGCTTGCATATTCCGGGAAAATCCGGTATAATGGAGAAAAATAAAAGGGAGGTCTATCCTTGGCAAAGCTCTATTTCAAATACGGGGCCATGGGCTCCAGCAAAACCGCCCAGGCCCTGATCACCAAATACAACTACGAGGAAAACGAGCTGAAGGTCTGGCTCATCAAGCCCAGCGCCGACGTGCGGGACGGGGCCAGCCGCCTGCGCAGCCGGATCGGACTGGAGGCGGAGGTGGAGATCCTGCCCCCGGAGGGGGACGTGTACGCCCGGTTCCAGGATGCCCAGCTGGGCCACTGCGACGTGATCATCGTGGACGAGTGCCAGTTTTTGATGGAGGAGCAGGTGGATCAGCTCCGGGCCATTGTGGACGATTTCAACGTGCCGGTGATGTGCTTCGGCCTGCGGACGGACTTCCAGTGCCATCTTTTTGCCGGGAGCCGGCGGCTCATGGAGGTGGCGGACACCATCCAGGAGATCAAGACCATCTGCGACTGCGGGGCCAAGGCCACGGTCAACGCCCGGATCGGCGCGGACGGCAAGATCGTCACGGAAGGGGCCCAACTCCTGCTGGGGGGCAACGACAGCTACATCGCCATGTGCCACAAGTGCTGGGTCCGGGGCATCCGGGAGGGCAAGCGGATCAAGCTCCACGGCATGGGGGAGCCCCTGCCCTTGTAGGCCATGGAATTAAAGGAGGGAAACCGTGGAATTTGAGAATGTCCTCTTTTCCCGCCGGTCGGTCCGGCGGTTCCAGGACCGGCAGGTGCCGGAGGAGCTGCTGGAGAAAATCCTCACCGCCGGGCTGTACGCCCCCAGCGCCTGCAATTTCCAGGCGTGGAAATTCATCGTGCTGACCGACCGGGCCCAGATGGAAAAGCTCCGGTTCGATCTGGTCCTCCGCTCCCCCTGTGGGGTGCTGGTGGCCTACCGGAACGATCTGTACGTCACCGGGCGGAAGCACCGGGACTATGTGCAGAGCGCCGCGGCGGCCATTGAGAATATGCTCCTGGAGGCCCAAAATCTGGGCCTGGGGGGCTGCTGGATCTGCAACCTGCCCCGGCAGGGAGTGCTGCGCCGGGCCTTCGGGATTCCCCGGAATTTTGACGTGATCGCCTACGTCATGCTGGGTTACCCCCTGGAGGAGGCCAACACCGACAAGCAGATGCGCTACCACTACGGCTCCGCTCGGGACGCGGAGCTGCGCACCCGGCGGTACGGCCTAGCCCAGGTCCTATGCCGGGAGAAGTTTACCCAGGTTCCCGGAGACTGCGCCCAGAAGAAGCGGCCCTGGGTAGAAAAAGTGCTCTTTTTTGTCAAAGAACATTTTTATAAAGGAGAATGAAAATGGAACTGTCTGAAATTCTGTCCAAATGCGACCACACCCTGCTGTCCCAGACCGCGACCTGGGAGGAGATCCGGGCATTGTGCGACGACGGCATGACCTATCACACCGCCTCGGTGTGCATCCCGGCGTCGTATGTTGCCCAGGCCAAGGCGTATGTGGGGGAGAAGCTGCCCATCTGCACCGTCATCGGCTTCCCCAACGGCTACGCCACCACCAAGGCCAAGTGCTTCATGGCCGCCGACGCCGTGGAAAACGGGGCGGACGAAATCGACATGGTCATCAACCTGGGCTGGGTGAAGGACCGGAAGTACGACGCGGTCCGGGATGAGATCGCCGCTGTGAAGAGGGCCTGCGGAGGAAAGCTCCTGAAGGTCATTATCGAGACGTGCCTGCTTACCGACGAGGAGAAGATCGCCCTGTGCCAGGCGGTCACGGAATCCGGCGCGGACTACATCAAGACCTCCACCGGCTTTTCCAAGGCCGGGGCCACCTTCCACGACGTGGAGCTGTTCGCCAAGCACATCGGCCCCAACGTGAAGATCAAGGCCGCCGGGGGCATCTCCAGCCTGGACGACGCGGAAAAATTCATCCAGCTGGGGGCCTCCCGCCTGGGGACCTCCCGGATTGTGAAAATTGCCAAGGGCCTGCAAAACGACGGAAGCTACTAAAATTCGGAATATTGAAGGAGGAAATGTTATGTTAACTACCCCCACGCCCCATATCGAAGCCAAGCCCGGGGACTTCGGCAAGACCGTCCTCATGCCCGGCGATCCCCTTCGGGCCAAATTTATCGCGGAAAACTTCCTGGAAAACCCGGTGCTGGTGAACAACGTCCGGGGCGTCCAGGGCCACACGGGGTACTATAAGGGCGTCAAGGTGTCCGTCATGGCCTCCGGCATGGGCATCCCCGCCATCGGCATCTATTCCCACGAGCTGTACAACGGCTACGGCGTGGAGAATATCATCCGGGTGGGCTCCGCCGGGGCCATCCAGGAGAACATCCACCTGTACGACCTGGTGCTGGCCATGGGCGCCTGCACCGACTCCAATTTTGCCAGCCAGTTCCATCTGCCCGGCACCTTCGCCCCCATCGCCTCCTACGAGCTGCTGTCCGCCGCCGTGAAGGCCGCAGAGGAAAACGGGGCCGTGTACCATGTGGGCAACGTCAACTCCTCCGACGTGTTCTACGGCGACCACGAGGGGGTCCCGGCGGGGTTGGACAGCGTCTACGGCCTGAAAAAAATGGGCGTCATGGCTCTGGAGATGGAGGCTGCCGCCCTGTACATGAACGCCGCTCGGTACGGCAAGCGGGCGCTGTGCATCTGCACCATTTCGGACCACGTCCTCACCGGGGAGGAGACCACCTCCGCCGAGCGGCAGAACGCCTTCACCACCATGATGAAGGTGGCCCTGGACGTGGCGGCGGCCATGGAGGGGAAATAAGAAATGAAGCGGCTATTCCTGATCGTGCTGGACTCCTGCGGCGCGGGAGCCATGCCGGACGCCCCGGCTTTTGGGGACGTGGGGGTGAACACCCTCCGCTCCTGCGCCACGTCCAAGGAGCTTGAAATTCCCAATCTCCAGGCCGCCGGCCTGGGGAATGTGGACGGCCTGGACTTTTTGGGCCGAACGGAGGCGCCTGCCGCCGCCGTGGCCCGGCTGACGGAGGCTTCTATGGGCAAGGACACCACCATCGGCCACTGGGAGATCGCCGGCGTGGTGTCCCCGGAGCCCCTGCCCACCTATCCCAACGGCTTTCCCGAGGAGGTGCTGGCCCCCTTCCGGGCGGCCACCCACAGGGGCACCCTGGCCAACGCTCCCTGGTCCGGCACCGAGGTGATCAACGCCTACGGCGACGAACACGTCCGCACCGGGGACCTGATCGTGTACACCTCCGCCGACTCCGTGTTCCAGATCGCCGCCCATGAGCAGGTGGTGCCCCTGGAGGAGCTCTACGAGTTCTGCCGCATCGCCCGGAAAATTCTCACCGGCAAGCACGGGGTGGGGCGGGTGATCGCCCGGCCCTTCCTGGGGGAAAACGGAAAGTATTACCGCACCACCAACCGCCACGACTTCTCTCTGGAGCCGCCGAAGGCCACCCTGCTGGACGCGGTGAAGGGGGCGGGGATGGACTCCATCGCCGTGGGGAAAATTTTCGACATTTTCGCCGGGGCGGGCATCACCGAGCATGTCTACACCAAGGGCAATACCGACGGGCTGGAAAAGACCCTAGCCTACGCGGACAGGGATTTTCACGGGCTATGCTTTGTGAATCTGGTGGACTTTGATATGCTCTACGGCCACCGGCGGGACATCGACGGATACGCCAGGGCCCTGACGGAGTTTGACCGGTGGCTGCCCAAATTCCTTTCTAAGCTGGGGCCGGAGGACGCGGTGATGATCACGGCGGACCACGGCTGCGACCCGGCCTACACCGCCACCACGGACCACACCCGGGAGTATGTGCCCCTGCTGGTCCTGGGGCCCAAGGTCCGGCCGGTCAACCTGGGCACCCTGCCCACCTTCGCCGCCATCGCCGCCACGGCGGCGGAGCTGCTGGGGGTAAAGCTGGACACGCCGGGGACCAGCTTCGCCGGGCAGATCCTTTAAGGAGGGAGCGCCATGTCGCCGGAGGAGCTGATCCGTCTGGCCCGGGAGGCCATGACCCATGCCTACGCCCCCTACTCCCACTACCAGGTGGGGGCGGCGCTGCTGTGCGCCGACGGGACGGTGTACCAGGGCTGCAACATTGAAAACGCCACCTATACCCCCACGGTCTGCGCCGAGCGTACCGCCTTTTTTAAGGCGGTGTACGACGGGAAGCGGGCGTTTACCGCCATCGCCGTCTGCGGCGGGAAGGACGGGGCGCTTACCGGCTTTTTCCCGCCCTGCGGGGTGTGCCGCCAGGTGATGCGGGAATTCTGCGGGGACGATTTTGTGATTTATCTGGACGGCGGCCCGGAGGGCTGGCAAAAAAAGACCCTGGCCGAGCTGCTGCCCGGGGGCTTCCAGGCGGAAAAGTATATGCGCTGAAGTGAAATATTGGCGGCAAAATGGCCAGTTTTTCCCGATAGAGTTGTGCGTTTCTACAAAAGATGCGCAAACCGGTTGATTTTTTTCCAAAAATATGTCACAATAGGCACGGCATTGGAACCAATGCTAAAAAATCAAATTTCAAACAGGAGGAAAAAGAATGAAAAAGATCATCGCACTGATCCTGGCGGCGATCATGGTCATGGGCCTGCTGGCCGCTTGCGGCCCTGCCGGCAGCACCGAGTCCACCGGCGGCGCCCAGGGCGGCGAGTCCCAGGGAAGCGCAGCCTACGACTACGACGCCATCCCCGATACCATGACCGCCGATGACGGCAAGTACGCCATCGCCTTCGTCACCGACGTGGGCCAGCTGAAGGACAAGTCCTTCAACCAGGGCACTTGGGAAGGCGTGAAGCGCTACGCCACCGAGAACAACAAGTCCTACAAGTACTATCAGCCCGCCAACGGCTCCGAGGCCACCGACGACGACCGGTTCACCGCCATGAAGGCCGCTGTGGACAGTGGCGCCGAGATCGTGATCTGCGCCGGCTTCCTGCAGGAGACTGCTCTGCGCCGGGCCGCCACCACCTATCCCGACACCAAGTTCGTCTTCATCGATGGCTATCCCATCGCCGATGACGCCGGCAACAACCTGACCAATATCGCCCCCATCTCCTTCCAGGAGGAGCAGGCCGGCTATCTGGTGGGCTACGCTGCCGTGAAGGAAGGCTTCACCAAGCTGGGCTTCTCCGGCGGCGGCGGCGGCACCAACCCTGCCTGCTGCCGTTACGGCTACGGCTTCGTTCAGGGCGCCCAGGCGGCTGCCGCTGAAATGGGCGTGAACGTGGAGATGCGGTACTCCTGGCAGTACGGCGCTGACTTCAGCGCTTCCGGCGAGCTGCAGACCATGCTCAACGGCTGGTACACCGCCGGCACCGAAGTGGTCTACTCCTGCGGCGGCCAGATGTGCCAGTCCGCCTTTGCCGCTGCCGCCGCCAATGACGGCTACGTCATCGGCGTGGACGTGGACCAGTCCGGCGACTCCGACACCGTCATCACCTCCGCCATGAAGGGCCTGCGGGAGTCCGTCATGTTCGCCTGCGAGAAGTTCTACGCCGGCAGCTGGGACGACCTGGGCGGCGTCAGCACCGTGCTGGGCGCCAAGGACGACGCGGTCGGTATGCCCACCGCCGCTGAGTCTTGGAAGCTGAACAACTACACCGTTGCCGAGTACGAGACCCTGATGGGCAAGCTGAAGGACGGCTCCCTGGTTGTGGACGCCGATTACGAGGCTGGCCTGAAGGACGAGAACTTCCCCAACGTGAGTCTGAGCATCGAGTAATTTCCATAGCACCCGGCAGGGGAAGGCGTTTGCCTTCCCCTGCTTTTGTGTTTTTCCCGGCGCTGGCGGCGGGAGGCGGCCTTGGGGGTTGCATTTCTTACCCTTTCGTGGTAAAATAGCCGGGTAATGGTGGAATTTTGGAAAAAATCGGGTATTTTCCCTTTTTTCCGGGGAGAATGGCCTGCCGCCGGAACCGAATGGACTTTCGACTTTGCTTGGAAAGGAGGGGGGAGAATATGCGGCGATTTTTGGCCCTCTTCGCCGTGCTGCTGGCGCTGAGCCTGCTGGCGGGGACGGCCTATGCCGTCACCAACGCGAACAATGTGGACAACCACACCACCGTGGCCAGCGACGGCACCTGCCAGGTCAGCCTCACCGTGAACATCCACCTGGATTCCCCGGTGGAGCATCTCCGCTTCCCCGTCCCCGGCAACGCCCGCAATGTGCTGCTCAGCGGCGTCAGCGCCAGCCTTCGCCGCAACGGCAGCCGCCAGGAGGTGGACCTTTCCCGGGTCATCGGCGCGGTGGCGGGGGACTTCCAGGTTCTGATCTCCTATTCCCTTCCCAACAGCGTGGCCTATCAGGATCACGACGGAGACGCGGAGACCCCGGACCGGCTGATGCTCAGCATTCCGCTGCTGTCGGGCTTCTCCTATCCCGTGACCGGCTTCGCTTTCTCCGTGACACTGCCGGCGGAGATCACCACGGTGCCGTCCTTTTCCAGCTCCTACTATTTGCAGGCCATCGAGTCGGACGTGACCTACGCCGTGGACGGCGCGACCCTCAGCGGGACCGTGACCAAGGCCCTCCGGGACCTGGAATCGCTGACCATGACCTTGGAGGTATCGGAGGAGGTCTTCCCCCAGACCCAAGTCCGCACCTGGACGGTGGACATGGACGACGTGGCCATGTATGTCTGCATCGGCCTGGCGGCGCTTTACTGGCTGGTGTTCCTCCGGTGCCTGCCGGTGCTGCGGCAGCGGACCACCCTGCCGCCGGAGGGCCTTTCCGCGGGGGAGCTGCCCTGCGCCCTTACGGGCCAGGGCCTGGATCTGACGGCCCTGGTGCTGACCTGGGCCCAGCTGGGCTATATTCTGATCCAGCTGGACAGTACCGGCCGGGTGCTGCTCCACAAGCGGATGGAGATGGGCAACGAGCGGGACGATTTTGAGTGCCGCTGTTTCCGGGCCATCTTCGGCAAGCGGCGCATGGTGGAGGGCACCGGCGTCCACTATGCTCAGCTCAGCCGCCAGCTGTCCACGCTGGCGCCCCACACCCGGACCTATTTCCAGCGGGGCACCGGCAACCCCAAGTTGTTCCGGGTATTGGCGGCGGCGGCGGGGCTTTTCGGCGGCATGTCCCTGGGGGCGCCCCTTGGGGGAGAAGGACTCCTGGGCGGTCTGACCGGGGCGTTGTTCGGGGCCCTGGGCTGCGTCTGCGCCTGGGGGATCCAGGGCTGGGCCTACTGCCTCCACACCCGGAACCGGCGGCCCCTGGTCTGGGCCATAGCCGGGTGCCTGATGTATCTGCTGCTGGGGTTTCTGGCCTCCGGCGTTCCCCTGGCCCTGGGCCTGATGGCCTGGGAGCTGGCGGCGGGGCTCGCCGCCGCCTACGGCGGGCGGCGCAGCGGCCTGGGCCGCCAGATCATGGCGGAAATTTTGGGCCTGCGCCACTTCCTGCGCCGGGCCGCGCCCCAGGATCTGCACCGGCTCCGCCGGGAGGATCCGGAGTATTTCTTCTCCCTGGCGCCATACGCCGTGGCCCTGGGGGTGGACCGGGCCTTCGCCAAGCGGTTTGGCAAGGCGCGGCTGGGGGCCTGCCCCTATCTCACCACCGGCCTGGACGGGCACCGCACCGCGCTGGAATGGGATCAGCTGATCCGGCAGGCGGTCTCCGCCATGGACGCCCGCCAGCGGCGGCTGCCCTATGAGCAGATCGCCATCCGGCTGCCGAACCCACCGCCCAGACGGAAAAGACGAAGAAAATCATAAGTCCCTCACAAAAAGTGAGGGACTTTTGCGCGTTACTCATTTGTTGTAGCCCACATGGATGCTTGGATTTTTCATCAGAAGGAAACCCACGACCTTTTTCAGGTCCTCGTCCCCCTTGCCTTTTAGAGGAAGCTTTGCCAGGGTGATCTCCTTTCCCCCGGCCACGGCCCGCAGTTCCCGGCGATCCTCCACGAAATTGCGCTTGTGGACGTACTGGTAGACCTGGGTCAGCTCGCCGTAGGTCAGGACCTTTCCGGTCCCCTTGGGGAAGAGGTGGGTCTGCCCTAAACGCAGGGTGTCCTGGAAGACCGGGCCGCTTTGCTGAAATTCCGCCAGCAGGCCCTGGAGGGCCCCGGTGTTCCGCCAGGTTTCCATTTGCCGGTCCATCTGCTTTTTGTCCCGGAACCAGCAGTAGACCATATAGACCCCCATTGCAATGAGGAACAGCCCCACCAGATAGGTAAGGATCGTTTCCCCGACGAACATGACCCCGCCCAGGAGGACCAGGATCGGCCCCAGGTACAAGGAGGTGTACCCTTCGGAAATATACTTGCGGAATGCCTTTTCCGGTGCCATTTTAAAACGCCCCTTTCCAGTTTTTCAACAACTGTCTTTATTATACAGCCTATAGTCAAGAATGCAAGGGCTTTCCCCCATTTTTCCCGGGAAAACCCGGAAAGACTTATCTTGACAATTCCTGCCATCCATTTTATAATGCCACCAGAATCCCGCCAAAGGCGGGAAAAGAGGAGGAAACGGGATGCGCTTTACCTATACCGCCCGGGAGGTAGACCCCGGGAAGGACGGCGTCTGTTGGCTTCTGACCAACGGCCTGGGAGGCTACGCCTCCACCTCGGCGGCCTTTTCCGTCACCCGCCGGGATCAGGGCCTGCTGGTGGGGGCCAAATCTCCCAGTCTGCGGAAATGCCTAGTCCACCGACTGGCGGAGACGGTGGACTTCGGAACGGGGGAGATTCCCCTTTCCTCCCAGACCTTCGCGGGACAGCGCCTGCCCGAGGAGGGGTGGCGGTATTTGGAATCCTTCTCCTGGGAGGAGGGGCCGGCGTGGCGGTACCGGGTGGGGGAGGCGACCATCACCCGCCTCTGCGCGGTCAAACAGGGGGAGAATACTGCCGCCGTCCTTTATGAGCTTCAAAACGCCGACGGCAGTCCCTGCGCCCTCCGGGTGCGGCCGGTTTTTCCCACGGACCCCGACACGCCGGTCACGATTTCCGGCCTGACGGCCCGGTGGGCGGGCTGGGAGGTGCGTATGGATCTCAGCGGCGCCTGGGAGGACCTTCCCCCGGAAACCGAGACCCTTTTCTATGCCGACGATGAAAAGGACGGCCGCCCGTCCACGGGGCTGGGGGTCGCCGGACCCCAGGCGGTTTTGACAGTCCCGCCGGCGGAAACGGGCAAACTGACGCTGGTATTTTCCACGGCCCAGCAGGAGGAGTCAGCGGAGGAGATCTGGCAGGACATGTGCCGCCGCCGGAAGGCCCTTGATACGGGCTTCCACGACCCGGTTGCCCGGGAGCTTGCCCGGGCGGCGGACGCCTTCATTGCCTACCGCCCCTCCACCGGGGGCAAGACCATCATGGCGGGCTATCCCTTCTTTGGGGACTGGGGCCGGGACACCATGATCGCCCTGCCGGGCTGCGTCCTGGCCCGGGGAAAGTACGAGGACGCCAGGAGCATTCTCGGCACCTTCCTGGCCTATGAGCGGGACGGCCTGGTGCCCAATCTGTTCCCGGAGGGGGACGCCCCGCCCAGGTACAACACCGTGGACGCGGCTTTGCTTCTGATCAACTGCGTCTGGCTCTACTACCGGGACACCGGGGACGGGGACTTTGTCCGGGAGGCCTGGCCGGTTTTGAAGCGGATCGTGGGGGCCTATCAGGCGGGGACCCGCCACGCCATCGCCATGGACGCCGACGGCCTGATCCGGGCCGGGGAAGGGCTGGACCAGGTGACTTGGATGGACGTGTGCGTGGACGGCATCCTGCCCACCCCCCGCCACGGCAAGCCGGTGGAGATCAACGCCTACTGGTATAACGCCCTGCGGGTCCTGGAGGCCCTGGCCCCTGTAGTCGGGGAGCCGGGGACAGAATACGGCCTTTTGGCGGAGCGGGTGAAGGGCAGCTTTGTTTCCGCCTTCTGGATGGAGGACAAAGGATATCTAAAGGATGTACTCTCCGGCACCGAGGCCGATGAGCAGATCCGCTGCAATCAGATCTGGGCGGTGTCCATGCCCTTTACCATGCTCTCCCGGGCCCAGGAGCAGCAGGTGGTGGAGACAGTATACCGCCATCTGTACACGCCCTGCGGGCTGCGGACCCTCTCCCCGGAGGACCCGGAGTTCCATCCCTTCTACGGCGGTCCTCAAAAGGACCGGGACCTGGCCTACCACCAGGGGACGGTCTGGCCCTTCCCCCTGGGAGCGTGGTATTTGGCGTATTTGAAGGTGAATGACGATTCTCCCCAGGCTGTCGCCCAGGTGCGCTCCTGGCTCGCCCCCATGGCGGGGCTGCTCCGGGAGGGCTGCGTGGGCCAGCTGCCGGAAATCTACGACGGGGGCACGCCGGGCCCCTCCAAGGGCTGCTTTGCCCAGGCCTGGAGCGTGGGGGAGCTGCTGCGGGTCTATCAGGCCCTGGAACAGGAGGAACAATATGCTGGATAAAACCAAACGGGGCTGGTGGCGGTCCGCCGTTTTCTACCAGATCTATCCCAAGAGCTTTCAGGACTCCGACGGCGACGGCATCGGGGACCTGCCGGGCATTATCAGCCGGCTGGACTATCTGGAAAAGCTGGGCGTCGACGGGATCTGGCTGAGCCCCGTCTACGATTCCCCCCAGGTGGACAACGGCTACGATATTTCTGACTACCGGGCCATCTGGCCCCCCTTTGGGACCATGGCGGACATGGAAAACCTGATTGCGGAGGCCAAAAAGCGGGGCATCTCCATCATTATGGACCTGGTGCTGAACCACACCTCCGACCGGCACTTCTGGTTCCGGGAGGCCCGCAAGGGGAGGGACAACCCCTACCACGACTACTACATCTGGCGGCCCGGCGCCTCCGACGCCCCGCCCAACGATCTGTGCGCCGTCTTTGGCGGGTCCATGTGGACCTATGTGCCGGAGCTGGGGGAATACTACTTCCACCAGTTTGCCCCGGAGCAGCCGGACCTCAACTGGGACAACCCCCAGGTGCGCCGGGAGCTGTATGACATGATCCGCTTCTGGGTGGAAAAGGGCGTGGAGGGGTTCCGGCTGGACGTGATCGACTCCATCGCCAAGGAACCGGACCGGCACATCACCAGCCGGGGGCCCCATCTCCACGAGTACATCCGGGAGCTGTCCCGGGAGGCCTTTCGGGAGGAGGGGCTGGTGACAGTGGGGGAGGCGTGGAGCGCCGACGTGGAGGAGGCCAAGCGCTACAGCGCCCCGGAGGGACGGGAGCTGTCCATGATCTTCCAATTCGAGCATACCTTCGCTGACTGCGCCCATGGGGACAAGTGGGAGGTGGTCCCCCTGTCCCTGCCCACCCTCAAGCGGTGTATGGAGCGCTGGCAGCGGGGCCTCCATGGCGCGGGCTGGAACAGCCTGTTCTGGGACAACCACGATCTGCCCCGGATCGTCTCCCGGTGGGGAGACGAGGGGGAATCCCGGGTCGCCTCCGCGAAAATGCTGGCCACCGCCCTCCACGGCCTCCAGGGCACCCCCTATATTTTCCAGGGGGAGGAGCTGGGGATGACCAACATCCGCCTGCCCATCGAGGAATACGAGGACTTAGAGACCCGGAACCGCTACCGGGAGCAGATCGGCAAAGGTGTGCCGGAGGCGGAGGTGCTGTCGTCCATCTACGCCCGGAGCCGGGACAACGCCCGGACCCCCATGCAGTGGACGGGTGGAGAAAACGCCGGCTTCACCACGGGAAAGCCCTGGTTTGTCCTGAATCCTAACTATAAAGAGATCAACGCCCAGGCGGCGCTGGCGGACCCGGACTCGGTGTTTTATTACTATCAGGCGCTGATCGCCCTGCGGAAGCGGTATGAGGTGTTCCGGGAGGGGGACTTTACCCTGCTGGCGCCCGACGATGAACGGCTCTTCGTTTATACCCGGGAGACGGAGACGGAGGCGCTGCTGGTGGCTTGCAATTTTTCCCGGGAGGAGACGGCCTTTTCCCGGCCGGAAGGGTTCGGGGAGGCGGCGCCGCTGCTGTCCAACTACCCGGATGTCCGGGAGACGCTGCGGCCCTATGAGGCCCGGATTTACTACCGGAGGCGGGAGTCGTGAGGTATCTGGACTGTATTTTTGACCTGTACGGCACCCTGGTGGATATCCACACCGACGAGACGCGCCCCGAATTTTGGCGGGAAATGGCAGAATGGTACGCAGGCCAAAGGGCGGATTATGAGCCGGAGGAACTGAGATCGGCCTACCTTCAGGCCGTCCGGGAGGCGGAGGCGGAAATGGCCGCCGGAGACATTCCGGGTGGCTGTCCGGAGATCCGGCTGGAGACGGTTTTTGCCCGGCTGTTCCGGGAAAAGGGGGTGGACGCGGACCCTTCCTTGATCCAGAAAACCGGCAGGGCCTTCCGCAGAGCGTCCCTGGACTATATCCGGCTCTACCCCGGGGCAAAGGAGCTGCTTTTGGGCCTCCGAGCCCGGGGGCAGCGGGTCCACCTGCTGTCCAACGCCCAGAGGATGTTCACCCTCTATGAGCTGGAGAAGCTGGGGCTGCTCCCCCTGTTTGACAGCATTTCCATTTCCTCCGACTGCGGGGTGAAGAAGCCGGACCCCCGGTTTTTCCGCCGGCTGCTCCAAGAGCGGGGGATCGACCCGGCCCGGGCCGTCATGGTGGGCAACGATGGGGACTGCGACATCCGGGGGGCCCAGGCCGTGGGCCTGGCCACGGTGTACATCCGCTCCAACCTGTCCCCGGCGGAGCCCATGCCCCCGGCGGATTACACGCTGGCCCAAATGGACCTGGCGCAGGTCTTTAAAATTTTGACGGAAGATTAATAAGAAAGGACGGTCAGGGATGAAAATCGGTTTTATCGGTCTCGGGATCATGGGAAAACCCATGGCGAAGAATCTAAAAAAGGCGGGCTACGATCTTCTCGTAAACAACCGGAGCCGTGGGCCCATGGAGGAGCTGGCAAATTTTGGATGCGTCCCCGCCACCCAGGCGGAGATCGGGCAGGCTTGCGACGTGGTGCTGACCATGCTGCCCAACTCCCCC
>CANQQU010000007.1 GCA_947626085.1 uncultured Oscillospiraceae bacterium | reverse complement strand
CCCGCAGCTCGTCGTAGGTCACTTCCGGGATCGTCAAGGACCCCCTGCCCATCCCGGAAGTGACCTACGACGAGCTGCGGGAGCTGAGCTATTCCGGCGCCCAGGTCCTCCACGAGGGGGCCATCTACCCGGTGCGGGAGAAGAACATCCCCCTGAACATCCGCAACACCAACGCCCCCGACCACCCGGGCACCATGATCCGGGAACGGTTCGACAGCGGCAAGGACCCGGACCGGTTCATCACCGGCATCACCGGGCGGAAGGATTTTTCCGTGGTGTCCCTGTCCAAGCGGGGCATGAGCAACCAGGTGGGGGTGCTGCGCAAGATCCTCACGGTCTTTGAGCGGCACAACATCTCCATCGACTACACCCCCAGCGGCATTGACAACGTGTCCGTGGTGGTGCCCACCGAGGCCATCGCCGCCAGCCTGTACCCCATTCTGGCGGAGATCCAGCAGGAAGTGCGGCCCGACTCCCTGGTGGTCCACGACCAGATCGCCATCGTGGCCGCCGTGGGCCGGCAGATGGCCTTCCGCCCCGGCATCTCCGGCAAGCTCTTCGGGGCTCTGGGCCGGGCTGGGATCAACATCCGCATCATCAATCAGAGTCCGGACGAGCTGAACATCATCATCGGGGTCGACAACCGGGACTTCGCCCGGGCCATTCAGGTGCTCTATGAGAGCTTCGCCATCTAATTTTTAGGAGGAAACCAATTTGAAGGAATACACCGTCGCCGTTCTGGGCGCCACCGGCGCCGTGGGACGGGAGATGCTGAAAATTTTGGAGGAGCGGAACTTCCCGGTGGGGAAGCTGGTGCCCCTGGCCAGCAGCCGCAGCGCCGGGAAGACCCTGCCCTTCCGGGGAGAGGCCGTGACCATTCAGGAGGCCGCGCCCGGGGCCTTCCAGGGGGTGGATCTGGTGCTGGGCGCCGCGGAAAACGACGTGGCCAAGGCCATGGCCCCGGCCATTCTGGCGGCGGGGGCGGTGTTTGTGGACAACTCCTCCGCCTTCCGGCTGGACCCGGAGGTGCCCCTGGTGGTGCCCGAGGTGAACCCGCAGGATGTGAAGCTCCACAAGGGCATCCTGGCCAACCCCAACTGCTCCACCATCATCACCGTGACAGCGGTGAACGCCCTGAACGCCATCCGGCCCATCCGTACCATGACCGCCTCCACCTATCAGGCGGTATCCGGCGCCGGGGCGGAGGGTCCCCTGGAGCTGGCTGCCCAGGTAGGGGCGTTGGGCCGGGGGGAGCAGGTCCAGCCCAAGGTCTTCCCCTACCAGATCGCCTTTAACCTGATCCCCCAGATCGGCTCGGAGCAGTACCTGGGCTACACCAGCGAGGAAATGAAGATGCAGAACGAGGGCCGGAAGATCATGCACCTGCCGGAGCTGAAGGTCAGCTGCACCTGCGTGCGGGTGCCGGTGGTGCGGAGCCACTCCATTTCCGTCAGCTGTCATTTTGACGGGCCGGTCTCTGTGGAAGAGGCCCGGGCCGCTATCGCCGCCGCCCCGGGCTGCCGTCTGGTGGACGACCTGGGGGCCAAGAAGTACCCCATGCCCCTGGACACCTCCGACCAGGACCTGGTCTTCGTGGGCCGGATTCGGCCGGATCTGACCGACCCCAACGGTCTGGCCCTGTGGTGCTGCGGCGACCAAATCCGCAAGGGCGCCGCCACCAACGCGGTGCAGATCGCGGAGCTGCTCCTTTGAGAGCGGCAGAACCTTCCATAAAGGGCATCCGCCCTTATCATACGGCAGGCAGGAACCTAATTCCTGCCTGCCTTCCTTTTTCCGGCGGCGTGCCGGGAATCCCATCAATTTATATCGATATAACTATACTTTTTCACACAAATTTGTTGATTCTGCCGGATTGGTTATGGACAAACCAAAAAAATTGCGGTATGATATATTTATTGAAAGCGCGAAAATCAACGGAAGAGGTGAATGAATCCATGGCGTTTTCCTTTTTCGGCGGGATCCATCCCAAAGAAAATAAGTTTTACGCGGAGGGGCAGCGGGTCCAGCCCTTCCCGGAGCCGGATGTGCTGGTGATCCCCATGCAGCAGCACATCGGCGCGCCCTGCAAGCCCCTGGTCAAAAAGGGCGACCCCGTCACGGTGGGCCAGAAGATCGGCGACAACCAGGGCCTGTGCGTTCCCGTCCACGCCCCGGTCTCCGGCACCGTCAAGGCGGTGGAGATGCGGCCCCACACCAGCGGCATGACGGTGATGAGCGTGGTCATTGAGAACGACCACCTGGACACCCCCTGCCCCGATCTCACCCCCCGCACCCCCGAGGAAGTGGACAAACTCTCCCCGGAGGAGCTGATGAACATCATCCGGGAGGGCGGTGTGGTCGGCATGGGCGGCGCCACCTTCCCCACCCACGTCAAGCTCAGCTCCGGCATCGGCAAGGTGGACACCATCATTGTCAACGTCTCCGAGTGTGAGCCCTACATCGTGGCCGACGACCGGGTGTGCCAGGAGTACCCCGGGGATGTGATCTCCGGATTGCAGGTGGTCATGAAAATTCTGAATCTCCAGAGCGCCCACATCGCCCTGGAGGACAACAAGCCCGAGGCCAAGCGGGCGCTGCTTTCCGAGATCGACCCCAAGACCGGCATCACCGTGGACATTCTCCCGGCCAAATACCCCCAGGGCGCGGAAAAGCAGCTGATCTATGCCATCACGGGCCGGGAGGTGCCCTCCGGCGGCCTGCCCGCCGCCGTGGGCTGCGCCGTGTTCAATGCCGGCACCTGCAAGGCCATCCACGACGCGGTTTACGATGGGATGCCCCTGGTCCGCCGGATCGTCACCGTGTCCGGGGACATCGTCATGCAGCCCATGAATCTGATGGTCCCCCTGGGCACCAGCTTCAATGACCTTTTGGACGCCGTGGGCCACTCCCAGAATCCCTACAAGGTCCTCTCCGGCGGGCCCATGATGGGCGTGGCCCAGTTCGACCTGAACGTGACCGTGACCAAGGGCGTCAACGCCGTCACCATCCTGGGGGCCCAGAACCGGTTCTATGTGGCCAATCCCCACTGCATCCGCTGCGGCAAGTGCATGGACGCCTGTCCCATGCACCTGATGCCCCTGATGATGTACCAGGCGGAACGGAAAAACGATCTGGAGGAGCTGAAGGCGCTGAATCTGCTGGACTGCATCGAGTGCGGCTGCTGCGCCTACACCTGCCCCGCCGGGATCCCCCTGGTCCAGTCCTTCCGCACCGGCAAGCAGCGTCTGCGGGACGCCGCACCCCCCAGACCGGCCCCCGCGCCGGCCAAATCCTAAGGAGGTGGAAAAATGGCTGCTCCCATGAAATACTTCTATGAGCTGACCGTTTCCAGCTCCCCCCACGACCACGGACCCAACACCACCCAGACCATCATGCGGGACGTGCTGATCGCCCTGACCCCCGCGCTGATCGGAAGCGTCTTCTTCTTTGGCTTCCGGGCGCTGCTGGTGACCATGGTCTCCGCCGCCGCCTGCGTGTTCTTTGAATGGGGCTACCGGAAGCTCATGAAGCTGGACTCCACGGTCTACGACCTGTCCGCCGTGGTCACCGGCGTGCTGCTGGCCTATGTGTGCCCCGTGACCATCCCCTATTGGTGCATCATCATCGGCGACTTCTTCGCCATCGTGGTGGTCAAGCAGCTCTTCGGCGGCATCGGCAAGAACTTCATGAACCCGGCCCTGGCCGCCCGGGCCTTCCTGTTCTCCTGGCCCGTGATCATGAACACCTGGGTCAAGCCCGGCCTTAACAACTGGGCGGGGCTGCTGTCCACCGCCGACGCGGTGACTGCCGCCACCCCCCTGGCCGCCATGCACACCGGGAAGCTCCCCGACGCCTCCGTGCTGGACCTGTTCCTGGGCAACGTGGGCGGGTGCCTGGGGGAGACCTCCGCGCTGTTGCTGCTCATTGGCGGGGCGTACCTGCTGATCCGGAAGGTGATCTCCCTCCGGATCCCCCTGGCCTTTATCGGCACCGTGGCGGTGCTGGCCTTCCTGTTCCCCCAGGGAAACGACCGGCTCACCTGGATGGCCATGCAGGTCCTGGGCGGCGGCGTGATGCTGGGCGCCATCTTCATGGCAACGGACTATGTCACCAGCCCCGTCACCAAATGGGGCCAGGTGCTCTTTGGCGTCGGCTGCGGACTGATCACCGTGGTCATTCGCTACTTTGGCGCCTACAACGAGGGCGTGAGCTACGCCATTCTGGTGATGAACGCCTGCGTGGTGCTGCTGGATAAGGTGGGCCGCCCGGTGAAATTCGGCGCGCCCAAGAAGGAGGCGGCGAAATGAAAAAGGAATCCACCTTCGGCTACATTCTGCGGCTGTCGTTGACCCTGCTGATCATCACCGGGGTCATGGCGCTGCTGCTGGGCAGCGTCAACGCCCTGACGGAGGACCGCATCGCCCAGATCAATGCCCAGAAGGCCCGGGACGCCCTGGCGGCCGTCCTGCCCGACGCGGCCAGTGCCCAGGAAAAGACCGATTTTTCCGATCCCACCGGCCAGATCTCCCAGATCTATGCGTCGGAGAGCGGCTACGCCATCCAGCTCACCGTCGCCGGCTTCGGCGGCGACGTGGACATGATGGTGGGCGTGGCCAAGACCGGGGAGGTGCTGGGCGTGTCCATCATCTCCCACACCGAGACCGCCGGCCTGGGGGCCGTGGCCGCGGCGAAAACCTCCAACGGCCAGGCCTTCCGGGATCAGTTCGTGGGCATGTCCGGGACCCTGGCCGTCACCAAGGACGGTGGGCAGGTGGACGCCATTTCCAGCGCCACCATCACCTCCCGGGCCGTCACCGAGGGCGTCAACATCGCTCTGGCCTGGGTCGCCCAGAACGGGTAAGGAGGAACCGGCATGAATGTGAAAAAGCAATTTATGGAGGGCCTGCTGACCAAAAACCCGGTGCTGGTGCAGCTATTAGGCATGTGTTCCACCCTGGCCATCACCACCAGCCTGTTTAATGGCATCGGCATGGGCCTGTCCGTCACCATCATCCTGATCTGCTCCAACGTGCTGATCTCCGCCCTGCGGAAGGTCATTCCCAGCAACATCCGCATCGCGGCCTACATCGTCATTATCGCGGGCTTTGTCACCATCGTGGATCTGCTGCTCCAGGCGTTTCTGCCGGAGCTGTCGGAAAATCTGGGGGTGTTCATCCCCCTGATCGTGGTCAACTGCATCATCCTGGGCCGGGCGGAGGCCTTCGCCTCCAAAAACGGCGTCCTGGCCTCGGCGCTGGACGGGCTGTTCCAGGGCATCGGCTACACCTTGACCCTGATCGTCATGTGTGTCATTCGGGAGCTGCTGGGCGCCGGCACCTTCGGCGGCGGCATCCTCAACGGCGGCGAGGGCATCCGGCTCCTGCCGGAGGGCCTGCCCGCCATGCAGATGGTCATGCCCGTGGGCGGCTTTCTGACCCTGGGCTTCCTCATCGCCGGGTCCCAGTGGCTGGTCAAGCGCCTGGAGAAAAAGGATAAGGAGGCGGCAAAATGAGCTACATTCAAAGTCTACTGGGGATCCTCCTGTCCGCCGTGCTGACGGAGAATTTCATCCTGGTGAAATTCTACGGCATCTGCCCGTTTATGGGCGTGTCCAAGAAAATGGACACCGCCCTGGGCATGGGTATGGCCGTGACCTTCGTCATGGGCATTGCCTCCGCCGCCACTTGGCTGGTCAACCGCTTTATCCTGATCCCCCTGGATCTGGAGTATATGCAGACCGTGGCCTTCATCCTGGTCATCGCCTCCATCGTCCAGGTGGTGGAGATGTTCCTGAAGAAAAGCGTCCCGGCCCTGTACCAGGCCCTGGGCATCTACCTGCCCCTGATCACCACCAACTGCGCCGTGCTGGGCGCGGCCCTGGTAAATGTGCAGAAGGGCTACGACTTTTTGCAGAGCGTGGTCTATGGCGTCACCGGCGGGCTGGGCTTCACCCTGGCCATCGTCCTCTTCGCCTCCATTCGGGAGCGGGTGAGCAACGCCGAGTGCCCCAAGAGCTTCGAGGGCTTCCCCATCGCGCTGATCTCCGCCGGACTGCTGGCCCTGGCCTTCATGGGCTTCTCCGGCCTGAAGATTTTCTAAGGAGGGGCGAAAAATGACGGAAATTCTCATTGCCATCGGCATTTTGGGCGGCATGGGCCTGATCTTCGGCCTGGTGCTGTCCGTGGCCTCCAAGGTGTTCTATGTGGAGTCCGACCCCCGTCTGGAGGAGCTGACCCAGGCCCTGCCCGGGGCCAACTGCGGCGGCTGCGGCTACTCCGGCTGCGCCGCCTACGCCCAGGCGGTGCTGGAGGGCAAGGCCCCCATCGGCAAGTGCGCCTCCGGCGGCGACGAGGCCGCCCAGACCATGGCCCAGATCATGGGCGTCAAGGCCGAGAAGGTGGCCCGCCGGGTGGCCCTGGTCCGCTGCGCCGGGTACAAGGGCGTGGACGAGAACGGCAAGGACATCGGCGCCAAGATGAAGGGCGAGTACGAGGGCATCCACGACTGCCTGGCCGCCTCCAAGGTGGCGGGCCGGGGGCCCCTGATCTGCAAATTCGGCTGCCTGGGCTTCGGCAACTGCACCAAGGCCTGCCAGTACGACGCCATCCACATCGTCAACGGCGTGGCCAAGGTGGACGACACCAAGTGTGTCGGCTGCATGAGCTGCGCGGCCCAGTGCCCCCGGCACCTGATCATCCCCGTGGAGTACGGCAAGCGGAACGTGGTGGTGGCCTGCGCCTCCCAGGCCAAGGGCTCCGTCACCATCCGAGGCTGCACCGCCGGATGTATCGGCTGCGGCCTGTGCCAGAAAATCTGCCCCAACGACGCCATCCATGTGGACCACAACCTGGCCTCCATCGACTACGACAAGTGCGATTCCTGCGGCCTGTGCGCCACGGTGTGCCCCAAAAAGCTCATCGCCAACACAAAGCCGGAGGCCGCCCCGGTAAAATAAGACCCAACAGCAGACAAGAGCCGCTAAAGGAAAGCGGCTCTTGCTTTTTTATGGTTCCCGGATACCATCAAGAGCCGCCAAAAATAGCGGCTCTTGCGTGCTTTTTCTGTGGGCTGAACTACCGTCCGCCGTCTTGCGTGGCAAGGATCTCCCGCCACGCCTCATCGTCGATCTCTTCCCTTTTAAATGCGCGGCGGCGGTCCTCCTCCGTGATGGGCCGGAGGGCCCTGCAGGGGTTCCCCGCCGCCACCACCATCTCCGGAATGTCCGAGGTGACCACGCTGCCCGCCCCGATCACCGTATTGCTGCCGATCCGGACCCCGGGCAGAATGGTGACGCTGCCGCCCACCCAGACGTTGCTGCCGATAGAGACCGGTTTTCCGTATTCATAGCCGCTCTTTCTGGTGTCCGGGTGGACCGGATGCCCCGCCGTATAGATGGAGACATTGGGGCCGAACAGGCAGTCGTCCCCGATCTCGATGGGCGCCACGTCGATCAGCACGCAGTTGTAATTGGCGAAGAAATTCCTGCCGATACGGATGTGGGTCCCATATTCGCAGTAAAACGGCGGGATCACAGCGACGCCCTGGGAGTAAGGCAGTACCTCCTTCGCCGCCAGGGCGATCTGGTCATATTCCCACCGGTCCAGGCCGTTCAGCTTTTTCAGCTTTTTCTTGCACGCCGCCATTTCCGCGAAGACCTGTTCGTCGGCGATGTAGACCATGCCTTTGTCCCGGCGCTCTCCGTTCGTCATATCGATTGCTCCTTTTTCTTTCCCCGGCGGCCCTTCAATCCAGGCAGTCCGAGAATACCGGCGTAAACTTGGGCACGCCGCAGCGCCTCACAAACCGGGCGCACTTGACCAGAAAGGCGTAGTACACCCTCCTGCCGCAGCCCAGCAAGGTCTCGGCGTTGCCCTGGCCCTTGGCCAGGACCACGTCGGCCCGGCGGAAAGCGGCGGCCGCCTCCTCCCCCAATAGCTCCGGCACGGTGCCGGCGATATTGCTGCCGCTGTCGATCACCGGGAAGGGAATGCCCACCTGGGCGGCGTCGGCCCGGGTGGCGTCGTTCTGGGCGGGGCCGCCCCGGACGCAGAAGGTGATGGCAAGCCCTGGGAACCGGGCCTGAATCGCCTCCGCCAGCACCCGGTCAAAGCCGATCTCCCCGGCGTTGTCCGTCAGATACAATAGCTCCTTCGCCCCCGCCAGCTCCGTCAGAAACCGGGCGTAGCAGGCCCCGTCCAACTCCATATCCAGGGCGGAGCGGAGCATTTCGTCCAGCTTTTCAAACCGGACCTCCCCATAGAGGGCGGAAAAATCCAGGTAATTGCCCAAAATCGACAGCTTCAGCCCCGCCAGCACCGGGTCCTCCGCCGCCGTCACCAGCGCCCGCAGCCTGGGCAGCCGGGCCAGGACGTAGGCGTTGGAATCCGCCTTCTCCTTGGCGAACCGGTCCGGCCCCAGGTGATAGTGCCGGTCAAAAAGCGCCGCGATCCCCGGCCCGAACCAGGGGGAGCTGGCCTCCGCCGGAGCGGTGGCCAGCAGCGCCATCAGATCCTTGGCAAAGGCCGTGGCCTGCTCCTCGGTGCCCAGCTCCCGGGCCGCCTGGAGGTGCCGCCCAAGGAGGCACTCCAGGCAGGCGGTATCCACAGGGACGCTCATACCTTCAGCTTGACCACGATCTTCCGGTAGTCATGGGGCTGGTCCAGATGGACGCTGGGCATATGGGCGTCCTCGGGGTAGACCACATAGCAGTAGCCCGCGCGGATGTCCATGAAGTCGCAGTGGCCGGAGAACATCCCCTTGTCCTTGACGGTGTTGAATTCCCCGGCGGGGGTCAGGGTCTCGGTGGGGGCCCAGCCCACGGTCTCCATGCCCTCAAAGATGTACTGAATGTCCAGATAGTTGTGGTGTACCTCCAGATCCTGGGTAGCGGCGTCCTTGGTGGTGCCCTTCTGCACCATGATCCGGCCGCCGTTTGACAGGGGATAGGTGGCGGGCTCCAGGCTTTCCAGCCCCGCCACCAGCGCCATGGCCTCCTCCAGGCCGGGGATAATGGGGGCGTACCGCCCCAGGTCCTTCCACGGGCAAACGATCATAAATAACCCATCCTTTCCTTATTTTAACAGAGGAATCAGATCCTCAAATTTCTCGATTTTCCCGTCAAATTCCGCCGGGACGCCAAAGCCGTAGGCCGCCCAGATGAAGGGAATGCCCGCCTCCCTGGCCGCCTGGCGGTCGGAGTCGGTGTCGCCAATGTACACGCCCTCCCGGATTCCGTGGCGCTCCATCAGAATCTGGATCGTTTGGCCCTTGGGGGTCCGGGTCTGGCCGTAGCACAGCGTGCCCTGAAACAGCTCCTCTACCCCCAGGGCCGCCAGGCACTGTTCGGGATAGCCCTCCTCGCTGTTGCTCACGATGAACAGCCGGTGGCTCCTGGCCAGGACCCGCAGCGTCTCCACCACGCCGGGATAACCCGGGCACCCCCGCTGCCGGAGAAGCCGTCCGCCGGAGGCCATGCACCGGTGCATCAGAGCATACCGCTCCGCCGCCGGAAGGCCGGGAAAGAGCCGGTCGGCAATGTCCCGGTCCACCATGCCGAAGAGGGACCGCAGCTCCTCCGGGCTTACCAGCAGCGCCTCCCGCCCCTCGGCGGTGAGCTGGAGATTGTATCCCTCGGCCAGGACGGCTCGGGTGTCCCACAGAGTGCCGTCAATGTCGAAGATCAGCGATTCGGCTTTCATACCGGCGCCGCCGCTCCGTCCAGGTGCCGCTGGATGCGGCCCAGGATCATGTCCAGCGCCACATAGTTTTTCCCGCCCTCGGGGACCACCAGATTGGCGTATTTTTTGCTGGGCTCCACATATTTTTCGTGCATGGGCTTGACGGTCTGCTGGTACTGCTCCAGCACCGACTCCAAAGTCCGGCCCCGCTTGTTCACGTCCCGCTTGATCCGGCGGCACAGGCGGATATCCGCGTCGGTGTCCACGAAAATTCGCACGTCCATCAGGTCTCGGAGGGCCTGGTTCTCGAAAATCAGGATCCCCTCCACGATGATCACCGGCTCCGGGACGATGTGGATGGTCTCCTGGCTCCGGTTGTGGACGGTGAAATCGTACACCGGGCAGTCGATGGGCGTCCCCTGGCGGAGCTGCTGGAGCTGGCGCACCATCAGGTCCGTATCGAAGGCGGCGGGCTCGTCGTAGTTGAGCTTGCAGCGCTCCTCGTAGGTCAGGTCGTCGTGGCGCTTGTAGTAATTATCGTGGCTGAGTACCGTGACGGAGCGGCCAAACCGCTGGATGATGTTTTTCATCAGGGTGGTCTTGCCGCTGCCGCTGCCCCCGGCAATGCCGATGACCAGAATATCCTCCATAGTGCCCTCCTTTATGCGCCCGCCGTCCCCAGCAGCCGGGCGCACAGGGCCAGCCGCTCCGGGGAGGGGTCGCTGTTCTCAAAAATCACCTGGCCGGGCCCGTCCCACAGCAGTCCCGCCGCCTCCAGCCGCCGCCGGGTCTGATGGGCGGTGCCGGCACCCCCGTCAAACAGGGCCGTTCCGGGCAGCAGCCTGCCGATCACCCCGGCGGCAAAGGGAAAGTGGGTGCAGCCCAGCACCAGGGCGTCCAGTTTCCCGGCGTAGGGCGCCAAAATGGGCCGCAGCAGTTCCTCCGCCGCCGCCGATTCCCCCAGGCCCGCCTCCACCAGCTCCACCAGCCCGGGCGCGGAGATGGGATAGACCTGGCATCCTGTGCCCACCCGGTCCAGAAGGCCGGCGAATTTTTCCTCCCGCAGCGTCAGCTCCGTGGCCATCACGCCAATGCGCCCGCCGGGGAACCGGTCCACGGCAGGCTTCAAGGCCGGCTCCATGCCCACCACGATCAGATCGGGGTAGATTTCCCGCAGATCGGCAATGGCGGCGGCGGTGGCGGTGTTGCAGGCCACCACCAGGGCCTTGATCCCCCGCCCTGCCAGCTCCGCCGCCGCGGCCAGGGTCAGGGCCCGGGCCTCCTGGGTGGGCCGGCCCCCGTAGGGGGCGTTGGCGGAGTCGCCATAGTATAGATACCGCTCCTGGGGCAGCGCCGAGAGCAGGCTCCGCAGCACGCTGATTCCTCCCAGCCCGGAGTCAAACACGGCAATATATCGCTCTTTCACGGTGAACCTCCGGTTTCTGAAACTTAGGTGACGGGAATCGAACCCACGTCACCTTTGCCCTTATTCTATCAAATCTTCCCGTCGGTTGCAATGCCTCCGCCGCTTTTTTGGCAATTTTGCTACTGTCCCGGCGTTGACAACGGTTTGCCGCCATGGTAAAATCATGTTGACGGAGGCCCGGCACATCCTGGGCCACCCGGTCACGCGGGCATGGTGGAATTGGTAGACTCGGTGGATTTAGGTTCCACTGCCAATGGCGTGCAGGTTCGAATCCTGTTGCCCGCACCACGTCGGAGCGGACTTTCGATCGTTCGCTCCGACTTTTTTCAAAAACCGGCGGGCCCGCCCGCCCAGGATCAAGCGTCCAAAATCCTTCCCCGTGACCGCCTTTGCTCAGGCGAGAAATTGACGGGTTTTCGGGCCGTGTTTCCCGGCCCTGGATCGAAAGGAGCGTATTCCGATATGTCAAAATCCATCTTCAACGCAGAGAAAATGTACACCTATATCCGGGGCTTCGCCGCCGGAGCCAACATGCCGGAAACCACACGGGCGTTGGGCTTCGCCAGGGAAAAGCACACGGGGCAGTTCCGCAAAAGCGGCGAACCGTACATCATCCACCCCCTGACCATGGCCTGCAACGCCCTGAGCCTGGGCATCCGGGACGACGGGATCATCGCCGCTACGCTCCTGCACGATGTCTGCGAGGACTGCGGCGTGGGCCTCGCGGAGCTTCCGGTCAATGAGACGATCAAAAACATCGTGCGGCTCCTGACCTTCGACATTCGGGACGGCGAGACCAAGGAGATCGCCAAAATTCGCTATTATAACGCCATCGCGGAGTGCCGGGAGGCGTCCATTACGAAGATCATTGACCGCTGTCACAACGTCTCCAGCATGGCCGGGACCTTTTCCGAGGAGAAGCTGCGGGCGTACATCGAGGAGACCCGCCATTTCGTCCTCCCCCTGCTCAAAAAGGCAAAGGCCCGGTACCCGGAGTATTCGGATATCCTCTTCGCCCTCAAGTATCACATGGTCAGCGTGGTGGATTCCATCGAGGCCGCCATGCTGGTGTACCGGCCCAAGGAGAAGCCGGCCTCGGACGGAAAAGACGGGCGGCCGTCGGATTGAACAATACCTTGGAGGTAAAGACCCATGATCACTGATTTTTTGAATTATTGGCTGAACAAACGCAATAAAAACCCGCAGAATCAACACCCGGAAACCGGGTCTGCGGAGGGAAATCCGGAATTTACGGCGCCGAAACAGGAGAAAAAGCCGGAATTTACGGCGCCGGACTCGGTCGTGAAGCACTATGACGTGCCGGCGGGCACCAAAAGGCTCCTCCGGGGGGTGCTGCAGGGACGGCGGGAGCTGGTGTCCGTATCCGTCCCGGCGTCGGTGCGGACCATCGGAGGGAAGGCTTTCGCCGGCTGTGAGAATCTGGAAAGCGTGACGCTTTGCGAGGGGCTCAGGCGGATCGAAAATAACGCCTTCGACGGGTGCAAAAAGCTAAAGCGCATCGTCATCCCGGACAGCGCGCGAGACGTCAGCGGCTCGGCGTTCACGGGCAGCGGCATTGTAGAGCCGGTGCGAACCGCCTCCGGCGACACGCTGCTCTACTGCCCGGCCTCGGCGGCGGGGACGGAGTTCACCGTGCCGGAGGGGGTGCGGTGTATTGGGACCGATGCCTTTTCGTTTCTTCCCGGCCTCAAGAAGGTCCATTTTCCACAATCTTTGGAGCGCATCGACCCTTCGGCCTTTTATAGATGCGGGATCACGTCGGTATCGCTCCCCAAATATCTGGAGGCGCTGGCGGAAACCGCGTTTTTTGACTGCAAGGAGCTGAAAGATGTCTACTTCAAGGGAGAGGACCCCATCCGCCAGGCCATGTTCAATCTGCAGGCAAGGGGGACGTACTTCCTGTTGCCCGTCAGATGCGCCCCGCCTGACAGCGACCGGTACTGGGAAAGTCCGGCGTTCCGTGCCCTGGCGGAGGAATGCGTCTCCGGGAACGCCGGCGCCATGGAGCGGATGGTCGCTTTCTTTGAGGAGAAGAGCAAGGCCGCGCCGGAGGAGGCCTTTTATCCCGCCGCCGCCAATTTTTGGAGATACCGGGCCTGGGAAAACGGCAGCGAGACCCAGCGTCAATGGCTGGAGCGCTACGTCAAGGCGTCGCCGGGAGAGCAGCTGCCCGCCGCCTGCCTGACGGAAACCCTGTGTGGCTTCCCCCGGGGCTCCACGCTGAACGCCCTGGGGTTCTTCTTCTTTGAACCCGAAAGGGTGTACAACTTATGGGAACTGGACGCCGACGGGGTGGTGGAGGTTTCCGCCTTTGTGCGCGAGGACGGCCCGGACGCGGACGACTTCAACCGGGAGCCGCTTTACGACTGGTGGTATCTGGACCGGGACCTGCGGCCCGTGCCGGGGGCGGCGTGCCTGCACAGCTACACCATCATCGACAGAAACGACTATGACGTCCAGGACCGCTTCGCCAGGGCCCACGACGCGGTGGCCAAGGCCGGGACGCTCCAAAATATCCGGCGCGGACTGGAATTGGAGCAGGAGGGCCGGCTGGAGCAGGCGTTCAAATTCTATAAGCGCGCCGCGGATCAGGGCAGCGGGGACGCCATGTTTGCCGTGGGCAATCTCTATTTTCACAAGCGCTTCCACGGCGTTCCGAGCCTCGCCAGCCTGATGATGCCCTGGGACGAGGCGCCTTTACAGCCGGACATGGCGGCGTCCTTCCGGTGGTTCATGAAGGCCGCCCAGGCCGGGAATATCAACGCCATGAGCAATGTGGGCGTCCTGCTCGCAAACGGCATCGGCTGCGGAAAGGACCCGCAAGCGGGCCGGGCGTGGCTGGAAAAGGCCGCCCGGGCGGGAAATAAGTACGCCGAGAAGGCCCTTCACGACTTTTTTGGCGTGCCCGCCGGGGAGGGGCTGACGGACCAGGTCTATGACCGGCAGATGGAAAAATTTTTCACGGCGGTGGAGCAAGCCGACACGCTCACGGCCCAGGGCATGTACAAGACGCTTATGAACGGGACGGAGACCCAGCTTTCCCGTCTGGGGCTCCGGCTGGCGGAGGCCCGCTATAGCCGGGGCGTGGCATACTGGGCGTATGCCTATCCGAATCTCCGAAAGGACCGCTCCTGCGCGCCGGTGGAGAGCTTCCGGTGCGGCTGGGCGTCGGCGGTGGTCGTGAATCTCCGGGCGCTTCCCGAAGGAGCGGCGATTACCTTCGCCCCAACCGGTATACTGCTTGTGCCCGTGCAAGGCATCCAGTTGAGCGGCGAGACGGTCTCCTACGACGCCACGGGCTTTGGGGACAGCCCCCACCGCCAGGCCCGGGTCCTGCGCCCCGCGCCGGGATATGTCAATGAAAACGCCACCGAAGCGCTCAAACACTGCGGTGTGGACGTGCCGGCGCTTCTGGAACACCTGAAGCTCACGGAACAGGAGGCGCTGTTCGTCGAATGCGGCGAAAAGGAGTACTCCGCGGAGATCGGATGCCTGGCTGGAACGGAGCTGCGGGTCCTGCTGCGCTATTCCATCGGCTTCTGGGATCAGGGAAACCGTCCGGCGGAGGTAAGCGGCGTCACCCTGGATTGCGGCCCCGAAGCGCCCCAGGTATGAAACGGGGCCCACGAACCGCTTCAAAATACGAAATCCCATTATAGACAAAAAGGAGGACTCCCCATGAACGCGTCTGTTTCCTGTTCGGCTTTGGACGCCCTGGACCGGCTGAAGGCCGGAAACCGGGCCTACCTACAATCTGTCACCCCCACCGGGGACATTTCGCCGGAGATCCGGCGAAAAACCGCCCTGGAGGGGCAGAAGCCCTTCGCCGTGGTCATCACCTGCTCCGATTCCCGGGTCATTCCGGAGGATCTTTTCTCCTGCGGCATCGGGGAGCTGTTCGTCATCCGGGTGGCCGGAAACGTGCTGGACAACCATCAGCTGGGCAGCGTGGAATACGCCATTTCCCACCTGGGCTGCAGGCTGGTGGTGATGCTGGGCCACACCCACTGCGGCGCGGTGGACGCGGCGATCCACCACGACCCGGACGGGTATGTGAAATCCATCACCGACGAGATCCGCCGGGCCATCGGCGAGGAGCGGGACGAGGAAAAGGCCTGCGTCATGAATGTCCGCCGGGGCGTGGAGATCCTGCGGTCCAGCTTCCCGGAGGAAACCGTTCTGGGCGCCATCTACCGCCTGGAGGACGGGCAGGTGGAATTTCTGCCGGAGGAACCGTAAATTGAATGCCAAGACCCCTGCGCCGGCGGGGGTCTTGCCCTTTTCACGGCCTTGCATTTCGGGCCTAAGTCTGATAGAATAGGGAAAAAGACGGGAGGGATCGCCCATGGAGTACGCCGCTGTCTGCCACTTTGCCGACGCAAGGTACTGCTTTGCCCTGGAAAAAGACCGGTTTTTGTTCCGTATCCGGGTGAAAAAGGGGGATGTGCGGGAGATTCTCCTGCACTGCCAGGACAAGTACCTGCCCCTCTGGCGGAAGGACACCCGCCGGGTCGTTTCCATGTCCCTGGCCGCCCGGGACCGGGTCAGCGACTATTTTGAGGTAGAGCTGACCTTCCATGTGGTCTGCCTGCGCTACTTTTTCGAGCTGCGGGGCATGGACGGGGAGACCGTCTACTACGGAAACTACGAATTCTCCCCCGCGCCTTTTACGGACATTGAGCGGATGTTTGACTGCCCTCAAAATCTGCGGGAAGAGGAAATGTTTACCGTCCCCGACTGGGCGGAAGGCCGGGTGGTGTACCAGATCTTCCCCGCCAGCTTCGCCCCCGAGGGGGAAATTCCGGAAAAGAAGTGGTATCGGGCTCCGGTGGATCACCGGCAGGAGCTGGGCGGCACCATTCGGGGCGTCATCCAGCGGCTGGACCATCTCCAGGCCCTGGGGGTAGACGTGCTTTACATGACCCCGGTATTCCGGGCCGGGACCGTCCACAAATACGACACCCTGGACTATTACGCCGTGGACCCCGCCCTGGGCACCCTGGAGGATTTGAAGGAGCTTACGGACCGGGCCCACGGGCTGGGGATGAAGGTCATTTTGGACGCGGTGTTCAACCACACGTCCCGGCAGTTTTTCGCCTTCGCCGACATTGATAAAAACGGCCCCGCCTCCCCCTATATCGACTGGTACTACATCGAGGGCTTCCCCCTGAAAAGCGCCTGGGGGCAGATCCCCAACTTCAAAACCTTCAGCTATTTCGGCGGGATGCCCAAGCTGAACCTGCGCAACCCCCAGGTGGAGGCCTATTTTTTGGACGTGGGCCGGTACTGGATCCGCGCCTGCGGCATCGACGGATGGCGGCTGGACGTGGCCGACGAGGTGAGCCACCGGTTCTGGCGGCGGTTCCGGGAGGCCGTCAAGGCGGAGAAGCCCGACGCCCTGCTGGTTGGGGAGGAGTGGCACTACGCCGGGGATTTCCTCCAGGGCGATCAGTGGGACAGCGTGATGAACTACCACTTTTACAACAGCGTCCTGGATCTGGTGGCCCGGGAAAGCATCCCGGTGTCCGCGTTTTTTGAAAATCTGGGCTTTTTGCGGGGGAATCTCCACCCCGCCGTCTTCGGGGTGCTGTGGAACCTGATCGGCTCCCACGACACGGAGCGGTTTCTCCGGGCGGCGGGAGGCAGCCTGCCCAAGCTGAAAATGGCGGCGGCCCTCCAGCTGCTGCTGCCCGGAATGCCCATGATCTACTACGGCGACGAATACGCCATGGACGGAGGCGGCGACGGGGACAGCCGCCGGGGCATGGCGTGGGACGAAAAATATCAGGTCCCGGCGATTTTCGACTGGTACCGCCGGCTCACCGCCGCCCGGCGGGCCCACCCCTGCCTGTACCGGGGCCAGGTGACGGCCTATCAGGTGGACGACCGGGCCGGGGTCGCCGCCCTGACCACGAAGCTAAGTGGCGACCAGGTCACCCTCCTGCTCCACTGCAAGGACGGCGCCGCGCCGCTTCATGATTACGCCGGGCGGCAGGAGCTGCTCAGCGCCGCGCCCTTTGGCGGCTGTCTGGGCCCCTGGGAGGCGGCGCTGATCGGGTAGGGGCCGGAAAATTCCTTGACGGAAGGAATCTGTTGGGCTATAATGGCCCTATTCGGGGGCGAAAGGCCCCAATCATCGGGAGGCAACGCCATGGTCAACGAAGCGATTTCGCGGCTGATTTCCTACGCCCGTTCCACCGGGCTGATCCAGGAGGGGGAGACGGCCTGGGCGGTCAACGCCCTGTTAGAGACCCTGAAGCTGGATTCCTACGCCGATCCGGGCAAGACCTGGGACCGGGTGGACCTCCCCCAGGTGCTAAAGGTCCTGACCGACGACGCCTGCGCCCGGGGCGTGGTGGCGGAGGACTCGCCGGTGTACCGGGACCTGTTCGACACGGCCCTCATGGGCCGCCTGACCCCTCGCCCCGCCCAGGTGACGGGAAAATTCCGGGTCCTGTACGCCCAGAGCCCCCAGGCCGCCACGGACTGGTACTATCAATTCTGCCAGGACACCAAC
The DNA here is from genome assembly GCA_947626085.1 of uncultured Oscillospiraceae bacterium. Taxonomy (GTDB): domain Bacteria; phylum Bacillota; class Clostridia; order Oscillospirales; family Oscillospiraceae; genus Faecousia. The sequence goes on along the minus strand of CANQQU010000007.1, from coordinate 40,396 downwards.
TACATCCGCCGGGACCGGATCGCCCGGGATATGAAATGGGTGGCCCCCACCCCCTACGGCGACCTGGACATCACCATCAACCTGTCCAAGCCGGAGAAGGACCCCAAGGCCATTGCCGCCGCCCGGAATCTGCCGGCCGCCGCCTACCCCCGGTGCCTGCTGTGCCGGGAGAACGAGGGCTACGCCGGCCGGGTCAACCATCCCGCCCGGCAGAACCACCGGCCGGTGCCCATCACCATCAACGGCAGCCCCTGGTTCTTGCAGTACAGCCCCTACGTCTATTATAAGGAACACTGCATCTGCTTCAACGGGGAACACACCCCCATGAAGATCGACCGGGCCTGCTTCGCCAAGCTCCTGGACTTTGTGGGGCAGTTTCCCCACTACTTTGTGGGTTCCAACGCGGACCTGCCCATTGTGGGCGGCTCCATTCTGGCCCACGACCATTTCCAGGGCGGGCACTATACCTTCCCCATGGAGCGCGCCCCCGTGGAGACGCCGGTGGTCTTCCGGGACTACTCCCAAATTCGGGCGGGGATCGTCAAGTGGCCCCTATCCGTGCTGCGGCTCACCGGGCCGGCGCCGGAGGCGCTGATCAGCCTTGCGGACCGGGTCCTCGCCGCCTGGCGGGGGTATACCGACGAGAGCGCGTTTATCTTTGCTGAGACCGGCGGGGAGCCCCACAATACCATCACCCCCATCGCCCGCCGCCGGGGGACGGACTATGAGCTGGACCTGGTACTGCGGAACAACATCACCACGGCGGAGCATCCCCTGGGGGTGTACCACCCCCACGCCGAGCTGCACCACATCAAGAAGGAGAACATCGGCCTGATCGAGGTCATGGGCCTGGCAGTCCTCCCCGCTCGGCTGAAAGCGGAGCTGACGGCGGTGGCCGACGCGCTGGTGTCCGGCGGGGACCTGCGGGGGAATGAACTCACCGAAAAGCACGCCCCCTGGGCGGAAGGGTTCCGAGGGAAGTACGCCCTGACGGCGGAAAACGCCCTGGACATCGTGAAAAAGGAGACCGGGCTGGTGTTTGCCCGGGTCCTGGAGGACGCCGGGGTCTACAAGCGGACGCCGGCGGGCCAGGCGGCCTTCCTGCGCTTCCTGGAAACCATATAAAAAGAAGCCGGAGCGACCTCCGGCTTCTTGTGCGTTGTATGGATCAGTAATTTTCCGCGTGGACCTCGAAATAGCTCTGGGGATGGTTGCAGGTGGGGCAGACCTCGGGGGCCTTGGTGCCCACCACGATGTGGCCGCAGTTCCGGCACTCCCACACCTTGACCTCGCTCTTTTCAAAGACCTGGGCGGTCTCCACGTTCTTTAACAGGGCGCGGTAGCGCTCCTCATGGCTCTTCTCAATGGCGGCCACCAGGCGGAACCGGGCGGCCAGCTCCGGGAAGCCCTCCTCCTCGGCGGTCTTGGCAAAGCCCTCGTACATATCCGTCCACTCGTAGTTCTCCCCGTCGGCGGCGGCGGCCAGATTGGCCTTGGTGTCGCCAATGCCCTGGAGCTCCTTGAGCCACAGCTTGGCGTGCTCCTTCTCATTGTCGGCGGTCTTCAGAAACAGAGCGGAGATCTGCTCATAGCCCTCCTTCTTCGCCACGCTGGCAAAATAGGTGTACTTGTTCCGGGCCTGGGATTCGCCGGCAAAGGCGGCTTCCAGGTTCTTTTCGGTTTGGGTGCCTGCGTATTTGCTCATGGGACATACCTCCTGATCAAAATTCCGGCGGCCTCGGCTGCCTTTTGGGATATTATATCGGATCGGAGGGAAAAATGCAATCCCTATTTGAGAATTATTCTTATTTTAGTATGCTGCGTCTTTCGAATGCTCCCCTACCCTTTCCCGAGGATCGTTTCCGCCAAAAAAGCGGTCCTTTGTTGAAAGCAGCCTGACGGAAGGGTGGGCGGGGGTGCTATAATGGGGCATGTAAAGAGTAACCCCCTTCCCATTTGAAGAAAGGAGACGAACGATGCTGAACATCCTCTATTTCGCCATTCTGGGTGGGTTGATCGGCGCTCTGCTGGGGCTGATCCCCTTCTTCCTGGGCCGCGCCCAGGGCAAGCCCAATCTGGCGCTGCTGGCGCTGCTGTGCTGCACGGTGGGCGGCGCCATCATCGTGTGGCTGGGCGTCGCGGTGACCATCGGATTCGTGATCGCCGTGCTGGTCTCCGGCAGAGACTGCGCGCCATTGTTCCCCAGAAAGGCCCCCACCATGGCGGTGCCGCTCAGCGGCCCCATCGACTATGAGTTCAACTACACCCAGCACCTGGGCATCGCCTGCCTGTCCGGGCCCCTGAAGGGCCAGGTTTACAACGTGGGCAGCGGCGGGCTGATCATCGGCCGGGATTACGACTGCGCGGTGCAGTACAACGCCAACACCCCGGGCATCAGCCGCCACCACTGCTCCCTGCGGTGGTGCCAGGGCCAGGCCACTCTGGTGGACCTGGGCTCCAGCTACGGCTCCTTCCTGGCCGACGGCCGGAAGCTGCCCCCCAACTACCCCGTCCCCATCCAGGTGGGCGACAAGTTCTACCTGGGCACCCGGCGGAACACCTTCCAGCTGGTCAATATGTAAGAAAAAATAATTTTAAATTGGAGGAATAAAAATGGAAATCAAGAACAATCTGGTCCTCTGCCCCAAGGGGCACTACTACAACGCCGCCGTCCACGCCTCCTGCCCCATCTGCGCCAGCCAAGGCGCCCAGGGCAGCTTCTCCCACACGGAGGCCCCCACCCCCGCGCCCGCGCCCGCGCCCACGCCCACGCCTGGCGGCTTCACCCCCACGGAAGCGCCCACCCCCGCGCCCACGCCCGGCGGCTTCGCTCCTACGGAAGCGCCCATCAACGCAAGCATCGGCACTGGTGGCGTTACCCAGCCCGCCGGCAACTGGGGCAGCGGCGGGGTCAACCCCTTCAGCTCCCCCACCGTTCTGGCCGGTGACGATATGGCCGGCCCCAGCCAGGTGGACCCGGTGGTCGGCTGGGTGGTGTGCATCGAGGGTCCCTGCCGGGGCACCGATTTCCGGCTCCACGCCGGGTACAACTACATCGGCAGAGAGGCCGGCGACATCCACATCCAGGGCGACAATCAGATCTCCCGGGAGAAGCACGCCATGGTCGCCTACTACCACAAGAACCGGATGTTCTACGCCGGACCTACCGAGGGCCGGAACATCATCGAGATCAACGGCGAGGCGGTGTTCAACGCCACCCAGCTGAAGGACTACGATGTGATCACCGTTGGCTCCACCAAGCTGCTGTTCCTGGGCCTGTGCGGCGACAAATTTGCCTGGGGACAGGAGAGCTGATCTATGGAAAGCGCCTTTGAGATCCTTCGCTTCTCCCCACCGGAGCAGCAGGAGTCTACCGCGCCGGAAGACAACGTGACCACTGCCGCCACCGATTCTACCGATACCACTGACGCCACCGAGGACCCCACCGAGGGCGCGACGGAAGGTCAGACGCCCACCGAACAGCCCCAGGAAGCGCCCACCGGCAGCGTCCCCACGCCGACCTTCGACCTTCCCCCTTCCGTGACCACCGAGGCCGCCCCGGAGAATCAGACCACCGGGACCACCGAGACCACCATCCCTGGTCCCCTGTCTCCCCCCGACCCGGTCCTCTGGGGCTGGATCGCCACCACCGGACTGCTGGCCGCCGCGGTGATCGGGCTGATCATCGCCCTGGTATTGCGCTCCAGCAGAAGCAAAGCCAGAGGCGGCAGGTCCGCTCCCCGGCCCGGGACCATTCCCAGGACCGAGCAGAGCAGACCGGGCTACGGCCCGACGGAGATCTCCCCCCTCTCCCAGGCGCCCCTGCCCGCCGGATGCCCCCAGGTGGGCAAGCTCCATCAGCAGGGCGCCCGCTCCAGCCAGCAGGACTGCTTCTCCGTCACGCCGGAGGGGGTATTCCCCAGCTGCGGCATGCTGGCGGTGGTGGCCGACGGCATGGGCGGCCTGAGCGACGGAGACAAGGTCAGCCAGGCCGCCGTGACGGCGATGATGAACGGCTTCCTGGACACCAGCCACCTGCCGCCTCAGGAGCAGCTGCTGACCCTGCTGGCCCAGGCCACCCAGGCGGTGAATTCCCTGCTCACTCCCAGCGAATACAATAAGAGCGGCACCACGCTGCTGGCGGGGCTGGTGCGGGACCGGACCTTCTACTGCCTGTCCGTGGGCGACAGCCACATCTACCTGTATCGGGACGGGGCGCTGCTCCAGCTCAACCGGGAGCATGTCTACCGCCACGATCTACAGGTCCGGGCTATCAATCAAGGCACCAACCTCCACGCCGCCTGGGCCCATCCCAAGGCCGGAGGGCTGACCAGCTTCCTGGGCATGGGGCAGCTGAAATATGTGGATATGCCGGACCAGGGCATCCCCATCCGGGATGGAGACCGGTTCCTGCTGATGAGCGACGGCGTGTACAACGCCCTGTCCTTTGAGGAGCTGACCGGCTGCGTCACCGGCACCGCCGAAGAGATCGCCGGGAAGCTGGATCAGGCCATTCAGAGCAAACGTTACTCCAATCAGGACAACTATACGGCGGTGATCCTGGCCTTCTAAGATCGCCGCAAAAGGAGGAAACTATGCTGCGAACCGCGAGCTATACCAACATCGGCGGCCGCCCCCGGAACGAGGATTCCGCCCGGGAGGTTCGCTTGGGAACGGAACAGCTGTGTACCGTGGTGGCGGACGGCCTGGGCGGGCACGGCGGCGGAGAAAGGGCCTCCGCCGCGGCGGTGAAGGCCGTTTGCGAAAATTGGGACGGGAACGCGGACCCTGGGCAGATCAAGAACCTGTTCCGCATTGCCCATGACAGCATCGTCGCCATTCAGACCTCCGCCTGCGCTATGAAAAGCACCATCGTCGCCCTGGAGCTGGACGGAAATCTGGCGGCCTGGGGCCATGTGGGCGATTCCCGGCTGTACCACTTCTACAATGGGAAGCTGGTCTTCCAGACCCGGGACCACAGCGTTTCTCAGATCGCCGTGTTCATGGGGGAGATCACCGTGGACCAGATCCGGTTCCATGAGGACCGGAACCGGGTGCTTCGGGCCCTGGGGCAGGACAGCATGCCCACCGTGGAGTCCAAGGCCGAGGTCCTGGCCCCCGGCGCCCACGCCTTCCTGCTGTGTACCGACGGCTTTTGGGAGTATGTCAACGAGCCGGAGATGGCGGCGGATCTGAACGCCGCCGCCGATCCCCGGGATTGGCTGGAAAAAATGCGGACCCGGCTCCTTGCCCGGGTGCCCGCGGACAACGACAATAACACCGCGTCCGCCGTATGGGTGGAAATTCCGTAAATAAAGAAAAGAGAACGAACGGAGGGTATTAACCATGAAAAAAAGAGTTATCAGTCTGATCCTTGCAGTGTGCCTGCTCGCCGCGCTCTTCTGCGGCTGCCAGAAGACCAACATCGCCGCCGAGTCCAGAAACGGCGTGGTTCGGATCCTGGTCATGTATTATTGTGACGTTTATAAGAAGGATCTGTTCACCGGGGAGAGCGTCAAGTACGCCACCGATGTATTCGCCGGCAATGTCTCGGGTACCGGCTTCGGCGTCGGCAAAATTGGGCAGCCCACAGAGTACTTCGTCACCAACCGCCATGTGGTGGAAGTCTCCAACGTTTTTGAAGGCGTCACCAGGGAATCTCACAAGAATGAGGGCTACGAGCTGGTATACGGCAAGACCACTGCTACCAGGATCTACATTCTGAAGGACGACTACGCCTTCGACACCACCACCGGTCTGGATACCAGCCGGGTGGTGCCCTGCGACGTCGTCTACCAGGCCCCCAGCGACAAGCCCGACCTGGCCATCATCCACGCCGCCGAGAAAGTGGAGGGCCGGGTGGCCCTGCCCCTGCTGGCTGAAAATGGGGAAGTGGATTCCGGCGTCTACGCTCTGGGCTATCCCGGCAGTACCGACGAGGCCACCCTGGATATCATCACCGGCGACCATGAGTATGCCGGCAGCATAGAGAAGGTGACTGTCACCAGCGGCATCGTCTCCCTGCACACCACCTTTAACATGTTAGGCTCCAGCACCCGGATCATCCAGCACACCGCCCAGATCAACCATGGCAACTCCGGCGGTCCCCTGCTGGACGAGCGGGGCGCGGTGGTAGGCGTCAACACCTGGAGCTATGGCCAGGACGTCACCACCGGTGACGCCAAGACCAACGCCTCCATCGAGATCGACTACGTCCGGGATCTGCTGGACGAGTACAAGATCGAATGGGAGCCCCTGCCCACCACCAACTTCCTGCTCATCGGCCTGATCGTCCTGGCGGTGCTCGCCGTCGCCGTCGCCGGCGTGGCGGTGTACATCCTGGTGATCCGTCCCCGGCAGGTTCCCGCGGTTGTGGCAGCTCCTCAGCCCGTCCCCGCGCCCTCTACCCCCAGCGCGCCGCCTCACGCGCCCATCCCCGGGGACTCCGGCTACCGCATCCAGGGCATCACCGGCAGCTTCGCCGGCCGGCGGTTCGCCATTGCCGGGCAGCTGCGGATCGGACGGGACCCCCGCCGGAACGATCTGGTCTATCCCAAGGTTCCCGGCGTCAGCGGCGTCCACTGCCGCGTGGCGGTGGTCAACGGCCAGGTGATCCTCACTGATCTGGGCTCCACCTACGGCACCTTCGTGGACGGCAAGCGGCTGGCCGCCAACGCCCCCATGGTGCTGAAGGAAGGGCAGCGGTTCTGCCTGGGCAATGATACCCAGGTCTTCGAGATCGCGAAAAAGGCCGGAATGTAAAACGCGAAAAGGTCCCTCCTCCGTCCGGGATCGGGGGCTGCCGGGGCTTTCCGGCAGCCCCCCGGATGGCGGAGGGCGTCGCGGCTTTTAAAAGATCAAACGGGAGGGTTCGCTCATGGAATACTGCCCCCACTGTATGCGTCCCGCCGCCGGGGAAATTTGCCCCCACTGCGGCAAGCCCCTGAAATGGGCCGGCCAGGCCGGCGTGGATCTGCCTGTCGGGACCGTCCTGACCGGCAGCAACGGCCTGCGCACCTACCAGCTGGGCGTAGCCCTGGGAAAAGGCGGCTTCGGCATCACCTACGTCGCCCTGGAGGTCAACTCCCACCGCCGGATGGCGGTGAAGGAGTATTTCCCCATCTACTGCGCCTTCCGCAGCGGAAACGCCCGGGACGTGCAGGTGATGACCGGCAAGGAGCAGATCTATCAAAAGGGCCTGAACAGCTTCCTGGAGGAGGCGAAAATGCTCCTGTCCCAGGACGACCTGGCGACGCTGGTAAAGGTGGTGGACTTTTTCCAGGCCAACGGCACCGCCTACCTGGTGATGGAATTTATAGACGGCGTGCCGCTGCACCGGAAAATGGCGGAGCTGGGGGGAAGGTTCCCCCCGGAGGTCCTGCTGCCCGCGCTGCCGCCCCTGCTGGCCGACCTGGGGACGCTCCACGCCCGGGGCGTCATCCACCGGGACATCAGCCCGGACAACATCCTGTGGACGCCGGACGGCACCTTGAAGCTGATCGACTTTGGCTCCGCCAGAGCGACCGGCAACGGCGGCGGCATGACCACGCTGATGAAGCAGGGCTTCTCCCCCATCGAGCAGTACACCCGCAGAGGCCAGGGCGCCTGGACGGATGTTTACGCCCTGGCGGCCACCGTTTACTACTGCCTCACCGGCGTCACGCCGCCCGCCTCCGTGGAACGGCTGGAGCAGGACCCTTTGCAGCCGCCCACCGCCCTGGGGGCCCAAGTGACACAAGGGCAGGAGCAGGCGCTGCTCCACGCCATGGCCGTGCAGCCCGGAGACCGGACCCGCACCATGGAGGATTTCGCCCAGAAGCTGTTCCAGGAGGAACAGCCGGTCTGGGAGACCCCGCCGAAACAGGAGGCGCCGAAGCAGGACGCTCCTAAAGCGGCGGTCCCCGATGGGGAGGGCCCGGCGAAATCGCCGGCGATCCATCAGCTCTGGCAGGAAAAGGTCATCCCTCAGATCCTGCGCGTCCCGCCAAAGAAGCGGGCCCTCATCGGCGGTATCGCCCTGGCGGTGGTGGCGCTGATCATCGCCGTGGTCCTGTGGCCACGGCAGGCGTCCCAGCCCACGATCCAGGAGCCGCCGGACGGCACGATCGGGTCTCAGGCCCCCGCGCGGCAGCCTACCGCGCCCAACTCGGAGGGCTCCACGCCCACCGAAACCTCTGCCCCGCCCTCTGAAACGTCTACCCAGCCGCCTGAAACCACTCAAAGCGGGGAGCGCACCGTTACGGACAGCGACGGGTTCGTGTTCCGGATCGTGAACGATCAGAACGCCTCCATCGTCGGCTATACCGGGGCCGACCGGATCGGCGTCCTCCCCGACAGCATCAACGGCATCCCCGTCACCGCCATTGAAGACGGCGCGTTCGCCGGCGTGAAGGCGTGGGGAAGGGTCCTGCTTCCGGACACACTGAAGACCATCGGCGCCAATGCTTTTGCCCAGTGCCGGGACCTGCGGATGCTGGAGGCCTTTTCCGACGTGCGCTGTGAGAAGGACGCCTTCGCCAATTCCGATATTCATCTGGTCTGGGTCTACGATTCCACCTGCGGCACCTCCGGCTGGGACCTGCCGGACGACGTCCGGCTCTACCAGCGGGACAAGGACGACGGCTTCGGAAAATGGAAGGAGTGCGACAACCTGGAGGACGGCACCTTCTACCTCCTGACGGAGCAGACCACCGCCGTGGTGGTGCTGCTGTCCGGCACCGAGGTCAACATCGAGCTGCCCAACTCGGCGGAGTACGCCCATGCGCTCTACGAGTTCGTTTGGATCGCGGAAGGGGCCGACGCCGGCGTCCGTCCGGGGACCACTGTGGCGCTGCCGCCCAACTGCCGCTTTGATTTCAGCCTCTGCAAGAGTCAGGGAGGCGGCGTCACGGCGTTTAACGCGCTCTACGACGATACCCTCGCCGACTTCTGGATCGCCACCTGCGCCTTCTGCGAGGCGATCAACAACGCCCGTCCCCGGGGCGCCCCGGCCATTCTGCCGGACCCGGTGCTGTGCGACGCGGCGAACATCCTCTGCCAGGAGAAATACAACGGCGGTGCCCGCCCCGACGGCAGGGAATTGTCCACCGTTATCAATGAGGCAGGCCTGCAAAATTGGTCGTTCTTCAGGGCGGTCTACGGCAATGCCACCTACAGCGAGATTGAGGAGTATTTGGTGGAGAACTACGCCGTCGCGGAAACCACTCCCGAAGTCCAGGGCCAATACTGCACCTACATGGGCGCCGCCAAGTGGTTCGACTTTAACAGCGGAAGCAACTGCTGGGAGATCATTCTGGTGATCTCCTAGCGCCGGTATCTGTGGCAATCCGGCCCGAGAAATAAAGCGCTTTCCGCGTCTTTCCACGGGAAGTACCCGCGTTTGTGTTTTTTAGAGAAGGAGGGTTATGATATGGAGTACTGCCCCCACTGTATGCGTCCCGCTTCCGGCTCCAGGTGTCCTTACTGCGGCGGAAACATGCACTGGACCGGTCAAGTGGGGATCGATCTGCTGGTCGGCTCCATTCTGACCAGCGGCAACGGGTTGCGCACCTATCAGCTGGGCGCGGCCCTGGGCAAAGGCGGCTTCGGCATCACCTACGCCGCTTTGGAGGTCAACTCCCACCGCCGGATGGCGGTGAAGGAATATTTCCCCAGCTACTGCGCCTTCCGCGCGGGGAACGGCCGGGACATGCAGGTGATGGCCGGCCAGGAGCAGTTGTATCTAAAGGGCCTGAATAGCTTCCTGGAGGAGGCGAAAATGCTCCTGGCCCAGGACGATCTGCCCACGCTGGTGAAGGTGGTGGATTTCTTCCAGGCCAACGGCACCGCCTACCTGGTGATGGAGTTTCTGGACGGCGTCCCCCTGCACCGGAAAATGGCGGAGCTGGGCGGGCGCTTCCCGGCCCAGCTTCTGCTGCCCACGCTGCCGCCCCTGCTGGCCGACCTGGGGACGCTCCACGCCCGGGGGGTCATTCACCGGGATATCAGCCCGGATAATATCATGTGGATGCCCGACGGCACCCTGAAGCTGCTGGACTTCGGCTCCGCCCGGTCCACCAACACCGGCAAGAGCATGACCATGCAGATGAAGCAGGGCTTCTCCCCCATCGAGCAGTACACCCGCAGAGGGCAGGGCGCCTGGACCGACGTGTACGCCCTGGCCGCCACCATTTACTACTGCCTTACCGGCGTCACCCCGCCCGCCTCCGCCGAGCGGCTGGAGGAGGACCCCATCCGTATGCCCAACGAGCTGGGGGCCGGGCTGACACCTCAGCAGGAGCAGGCGCTGCTCCACGCCATGGCGGTGCAGCCCGGAAACCGGACCCAATCCATGGAGGAATTTGCCCAGCAGCTGTTCTGGGAGGAGCCGCCGAAGCAGGAGGTCTATATTCCCGCTCCGCCGGTCCCTGAGCCGGCCCAGCCGGTCCAGCCCTCCATTTCCCAGCAGCCCCAGCAGCCGCCGGTCTCCCAACAGACTCCGCAGCCCCAAATTCCGCCCAGCCAGCAGAGCTGTCAGCAGCAGGGCCCGTCCTTTACCCAGCGGCAGACTCCTTCCCAGCCGGTCCACCGGCCCCCGAAATTGGGCTTGAAGGCGCCGAAGGAAAAGTTCCAAACCTGGTGCGCGGTCCACAATATCCCGCCGAAAAAGCTCGCTATCTTCGGTGGTATTGCCGTGGTGCTGGTGGCGCTGGTGGTGATTATCCTGGTGCTGGTCCTGGGGCGGAACGATTCGCCCTACGCGCTCTACGATCCCAATGATCACACCGCCTCCACCAACGCCCCCACCGGCGCCCTCGTTGCCCAGCCCACGCTCCCCAACATTCCCCCCACGACCACCGAGGCCACCGAACCGACCGAGGACACAGCGCCGGATACCATCATGGTGGGCGACTACCAGGTGCGGATCATCGACGAGAACAACGCCACCATCGTGGGCTTTGTGGGCGACGAGATCGGCGACATGCCCATTGAAGCAGGCGGCGTGCCCATCACCGCCATTGCCGACGGCGCCTTCTACGCGGACGGGCGTGGGACGAAGACCCAGGCGAATATCAGTCTTCCCGTCTGTCTGAAATCGATCGGGGCCAACGCCTTCCGAAACTGCTCTACCCTGCGCATGGTCTATTGCTTCTCCAATGTCACGGTGGGCCGGGAAGCCTTCTCGGATACCGGTCTGCGCTGCGTGATTCTGACCGACGACAACGCCAAGATCCGCAATCCCGGCGCGCTGGATAACACGGTGCGGATATTGAAGCGGAATATCTCCTTTGAAATTGACCCGGATTACAATGTGGACGCCTACTGCATTGTCGACGATATCATTTACGGCTGGGATTCCACCGAGCCTGACGCCATCGTGATGGACCTCCCCTCCGGCCTTTCCACCATCGAGGTGCCGGAGACGATCCTCGACATGAACGGCGAGGAGCGGGAAGTCCATTGGATCGAGAAGGAGTCCATGAAAAAGGTCGCAAAGTCGGTAAAGATCGGCCTGCCTAGCCGCTGCCTCTTTGACCCGTCCCTCTATGAAAGCCACCCGGATACCTTCTACGCCCTGGAGTCCGAGACTATATCGGAGGACTGGATCTACCTCATGCGGGTGGTGGAGGCCATCAATGATTTTCGGGGCGGCAACGCGCCGAATATCCAGCCCGCTGTCGACCTCACCCTGGCGGCCTACGCCATGGCTCAGCAGGAATACACCGGCGGCGAAGTGGCAGGAGATCTCACCTGGGACGATGTGATGGAACGTTTCCGCCCGGAGGGAGTTGCGTTCGGCAGATGCTCCTATGGCACCGCGCCCTTCTCCAATCTGTTGATGGCCCTTGCCACAGACGACTACGCCGGGCCCATTCCCGCGGAGAAGAGCGCCGACTACGCCGGGCAGTTCTACAACAGCATCGGCCTGGCCCACTATCTGACAGAGGATGGAGAGCAGTACTGGATCATCCTTTTTGTGATCGACTAACGCGGATATAGGAGTGATCACCCTATGGAAAAACACTATTGCCCCTATTGCATGACCCCCGTTGTCCCCGGAGAGCCATGCCCCAACTGCGGCCTCACCGGCGGCAGCTACACTTCCCAGCCCCATCAGCTGCCCGCCGGTACCATCCTTGCCGGCCGGTATCTGCTGGGCCGGGTCCTGGGAGAGGGCGGCTTCGGCATTACCTACATCGGCTGCGACACTCGGCTGGAGCTGCGGATCGCGGTCAAGGAATATTACCCCGTGAACCATGTGTCCCGGAACTGCCGGGTGTCCAACGCCGTGAACTGCTTCTCCGGCATCGCCGGGCAGGGCTACGAAAAGGGCCGGGAGCGGTTCATCCGGGAGGCCCGGACCATGGCCCGGATGGACAAGACCCCCCAAATCGTGGCCGTCCGGGACTACTTCCAGGAGAACAACACCGCCTACATCGTCATGGAATATGTGGACGGCACCACCTTCAAGGAGCTGGTGGCCCAGAAGGGCGGGAAGATCCCCGCTTCCGAGCTGCTGCCCATGGTGGAGCCCCTGTTCAGAGCCCTGGAATCCATGCACGCCCTGGGTCTGATCCACCGGGATATCAGCCCCGACAATCTGATGCTGGAAAACGGCATGGTCCGCCTGCTGGACTTCGGGTGCGCCCGGGAGTCCGCCGCCAGGGGCAGCGAGACCATGACCATCGTCCTCAAGCAGGGCTACTCCCCGGTGGAGCAGTACCAGCACAAGGGCCAGGGGCCCTGGACGGACGTCTATTCCCTGGCCGCCACCATGTACTACTGCCTCACCGGCGTCACGCCGCCCCAGGCCCTGGACCGGATCTGCGAGGACGAGCTGGTCCCGCCCAGGAAGCTGGGCGCGGATCTGACGGAGGCCCAGGAGCAGGCGCTGCTCTTCGGCATGGGCTTGCAGCCCACCCGCCGGTTCCGCTCGGTGCGGGAGTTCTACGCCTCGCTGTACCAGGGCGTGCCGGTGCCGGTGAAGCCCCAAGTGCTCTACGGGCCGAATTATGCCCAGGAGGCTCTGGAGGAGGTCCCGCCGGAGGCAGAAGCGCCCGAGGAGGAGGCGTCCGAGTTGGACATCCCCGAGGCAGCGCCGGCGGAGACGGCGCCGGCGGATGCCGGGGAGGAGGTCCCGCAGGACGCGCCCTGGCACTTCCCACCGGTCCCGGAGCAGCCCGCCCCGCCGGCGGCGACGAAAAAATTCAACAAAAAGCTCTGGATCCCCGTGGCGGCGGCCTGCGGCGCGGCGGTGATCCTGGCGGCGTCCATTTTCTTCATGGCGCGGCAGGGCCGCCCCGATCCCACGATACCCGGGGCCAGCGCCAGCACCGGCGGCGCCGAGTCCACCGCGGAGTCCATCCAACCGGCCCAGCCGGAAGGCCCTACCCTGCGGCTCAGCGGCGACTGCACAGCGTCCTTCTCCCAGGCGCTGGCGGACAGCTCGGTGGGGGAAATCGTGCTGGAGACGGGGAGCTGGGTCGATTGCGAGGAAGGCGATCTGGTGATCAACAAGCCGGTCCTCATCGAGGAGGGCGCCCGCATCGACTGCCCCTCCATCTCCGTGACCGTGGCCCCGGGCGCAGCCCTCACCCTCCGGGGGTACCTGTGGGTGGAGAATCTGACCGTCCAGGGGTACCTGCGGGTGGAGGACCTGACCGTCCAGGGCCATGCGGAGTTCCCCGACGCGGGCATTCTGGACGTGCAGCGGCAGACCGATGTGATCGGCGGCAAGATCGATGTGATCGGCGGAGAGATCGAGGGGAGTTCCTCGATGATATCCCAGGGACTGCTGACGGTCTCCGGCGGCGGCCAGGTGTCCATTGAAGACAACGGGTCCTTGAGCGTCGGCTGCTACCTGCTGGAAAGCGAGGATTCCATCGCCATCCAGGGGGGCTCCTGCAATCTGGACTTTGGCTACAATGCCGCCATCGTGAACGAGGAGGCGCTGTTCGCCGACGCCGTCCATGTAAGCGATTTCCAGGAGCTGAAAAACGCGGCGGACGCCGGCGCCAAGGCCGTCGTGATCGATGGCAGCGTTACCGTTCCCGGCGACTTCCCCTTCGGCCCCGACGCCGCGCTGATGATCTCCCCGGAGGGCGCGCTGATCCTGGAATCTTACGACACGCCTGTCAGCGTCGACCTTCTGATCAATCGCGGCACCCTGGCAGGTCCGGTAAACTCCCGGCGCTTCCTCAACTACGGCAGCGCCGAGACCAGCATCTATCCGGCCCAGCTCCGGGACGAGGAGTGGCAGCTCTTTATAAATCTAGGCGAGACCGATGTACACGGCGTGACCTGTTTCGGGCAGATATTCAACCTGGGCGTGGTGCGGTACACCGGGGAAAGCAAACACTTCAGCAGCCCGCCGCTGGAGTCCTTCTTCTTCCAGCACGATTTCCTCAACGCCGCGTCCGCGCGGTTGGAAGTGGACACCGGAATGACCTTTGAACTGGGCGGTGTCATGACCAACAACGGCGCCATCGTGGTCCAGGGGGGCGGCGACTTCCGCAACTACGGCCAAATCAATCAGGTCACGGAGTCCGCGTCAATCGATCTGTCCGGCAACATGCTAAACGACGGGTACATGAACGTCATCAGCGGCCACTTCCAAATGGGCGCGGACAGCTCCGTCGATGGCAGCGGCATTTTCTACGTCTACTATGGCGCCGATGGCGGCGCCCTGGCCTGGGATAACCGCATTACCTGCCGCACCTACCTGGAAAGGGACGAAGGCACGGATCAGGAGGCCACCACCCTGGAGCAGCTCCGCGCGATCCTGGCCGAGGGCAGCGCCGGACGCGTCGTCATCCCCAAGGGGACCGTCATCCAGGTCCCGGAGGATCTTCAGGTGTATACCCCCATCATGGTCCATGGCGAGCTTCGTATGGCCCCCGGCACCACGCTGTCCCTGTTCGGCGCCTTGTTGACGGTCGACGGCGGCACGCTGGAGGTGGACCGGATGGAGGCCCATGACGCCTCCCAGCTGGTCGGCCGTCCGGGTTCCGACATCCTTTTCCAGCCCGGCGGCCTGCTGCGGCTCGACGGGAGCAGCTGCGGAAGCTTTCTATACTCCGGCCTGGAGCTGAACGGCGCGTCGGTGGAGCTGGAGGGGAGAGACACGATCCTCGTGATGGATGATGCGCGCAACCTCGGCGATCATCTGACACTGCGCGGCGGCGCCAGCGCCTTTATCCGCTATCTGGACGGCTTTTCCGAGCCGACGCAGGTGCAGATAGAGAATGACGCCTATCTAACGGTCTTTGGAGGCACCCATTTGTCCAACGGGGCCACCCTGACCCTCCGCGATTCTGTCATGCGCAACGCGGGCTCCTTCTCCATGGAGGACTCCACGTCCCTGGTACTGGAGGGGGCGCGCGCGAACCTCTGCTCCTTCATGGGCGGTCTGAATCTGAACAGCGGTTCCAACATCGAGATCCGCGGCGGCTATCTGGAGATGTGGTCCAGGGGCGATCAGCAAAGGGAGATCTACGCCGACATCGTGAACGACGGCACCTTCCGCGTCGCCACCGCCAATCTGGGCGGCCATGTGGTCAACCGGGGCGAGATACAGATCGCCGAGTCCTCCATCGTGACGGTTTACGGCACCCTGGAAAATGACGGCGTGATCTACACCGAGGACGATTCCTCCGCCCTGCGCACCGATGGCGGCGCCTTCACCGGCCCGGAGCCGGTCCGGCGGTAAAATAATTCAAAAAATAATTGGGGCCCTGCCAAGCGGCAGAGCCCCAATTATTTTTTGAAAACCGGTCAGCGGACGTCCTCATAGAGAATGTCGATCACCTTTTCCATCCGCTCGCTCATGCTCTCGTCCCCGGTGGCGGTGAGGGCGTAAAGCACCAGCCAGTCGAAAGCGTTCCGGGGGTCCAGCTCCGGCATTCCGCAGTCGTTGAGCATGGCGTTGATGCTCCACCAGTGGCCGTCCAGCCGGTCCTCGATGGTCATATAGTCCTCGTCCAGCTCAGAATACTCCCCACCCACGGAGTTCTCCGTGATGATGTAGAGCAGGAGCAGCAGCTTCCGGGGCACCTCCTGCCGCTGGGCCATGATATTTTTCAGGGAGGTGGCGTTGGGCCAGTTCCGCTTGATCAGCTTCTGGATGGGGGAATACCCCTGCCGGTCAGAGCCGGAGGGCATGTGCATGGGCAGGTATTCGCTCATCACCCGCTCCAGGGAGTAAAATTCCTCCTGGGCGCCGTTGCTGGAGTCCGGCTGGGTGAGGCAGCGCATATACTGCTGAAAATAGTAGTACGCCCGGAGATGGTAGGAGCCGAAATAGCGCAGATTCTCCTGGTAAAACCGCCGCAGGTCCGACTCCGTCTCCGCCCGCTGGAACTGCAGCTGGACCCGGTGGGTCAATTCGGAGTCCGTCTCCTCGGCAATGGCCGGGACCGGCGGCATGGACTGGTACAGAGCCTGGGCCTGGTGATAGCCCCAACCGTTGCGCAGGCACCAGGTATAGACCAGGTCCCGGCCGTTGCGGTAGTTGATCCCGTAATCGGTACACATGCCCAAAAGCTGGCTGACCTGGTCCTCGTTCAGGTCCAGGGCAAAGGCCACCCGGTACACATCCTCCCGGGTGTTGGGCTTATAGGCGCTGGAGAGCCAGTTGTAGATCTTCCGCTTCACTGATTCCTGGGGCGTCCCGTCCTCGGCGAACAGCGCCGCCACCCGCAGGCTCAGATCCGGATAGGGGTACATCTCCCGCAACACGTCTCCAAAATAGCGCAGGGGGATCTGCTGATCCCGCAGATACACCGCCGCCTTCGCCGGGGTCATGCTCCCCGAGCGGATGCGGCTGTACGCGTCCTCTGATGTTTTTGTAAATGTGCTTGCCAACGACGGTCTACTCCTTCCCAGGGGTCTGCCCGCCCGCGGCGGCGGACTGGCTTGCATATTGTTTATACATCCATTATAGAAGGATTGTACCGAAAAAGCAAGATTTCAGGCGAAAAAAACACGGCGGATCAAAAATCCGCCGCGTCACAAAATGCTTCGCCATACGGCCCAATGGCCGGGCAGCGGGCTCATTTCCCGCTTTGATTTTGCCGGATGGTGTCGTTAATGGTGGCGC
This sequence comes from uncultured Oscillospiraceae bacterium, assembly GCA_947626085.1. GTDB lineage: Bacteria > Bacillota > Clostridia > Oscillospirales > Oscillospiraceae > Faecousia. The sequence continues at coordinate 23,319 of CANQQU010000007.1, read as the reverse complement.
GCAGGCCCCGGCTGACCTTGAATACCGGCTTAAACCCCGCCGGGACCAGGGCATCCTCCATGGTCTTGGGGTTCCGGGCCATCCGCTCGCTGATGGGGCGCAGCTCGAAGGCGCCGAAGCCGGTGAAATTGACGCCCCGGCCCTGGCACCAGGTGTCCTCCAGAATGTCCAAAAACGCCATTGTCACCTCGCTGGCGTCCGCGCCGGACAGCCCGGTCCTTTTGCTCAGCTCCTCCACAAACTCCCTGCGGAACATATTATCATTTTTCATTTTCATCATTTTTTCCTCTCTTCCGTTTCATTGAAATCCATGGGACCGCATCGAGCGGACCCCAGGAACAATTGATCCGCGTATAGGTTAATAATACCAATTTCCCCCGAAAATAGCAAGTATAAAATTCAAAACGGACAAAAAAAGTTGGCCTTTTCCAAGGTTCCTCCGGAGGGCTTGCACAAAATCGTGAAAAGGTTCCCCCGTGGAGAACAAAAAGAGGGGCCGTATTTTGCGTGTATTCTTATTCACCGTATTTTATTCGCTAGAAATCCTGGCCCGAAAAAGCGCCGCGAATTGGTATCATTTTCAACTAATTTTCTTTTTCGCGGCCGGCGTTTGCACAAAATGATCGCCATTTGGGCCGCTGGTAAAAATTCTGTGCAAACAGCGCCCACTTCCGCAGATTGACGGAGCGGTTTCCTCCCCGGCGGGAGCGGATCGGATATACCCGGAGGCGTTTTTTCTATCCAATCATATTTCATATTTCCTTTTGCACAGCGGCTCGAAGTTTTGGCGGGAAATGACAGAGTCGAAAAAGGTAAGTTTCCGCTGCGGGCGGCCTGTTTTTCCCTGTTTTTTCCTTCCTTTTTCGTCAATTTGCCCAAAAATCGCCTGCCGGCGGGCAAAAAAACAGGGGCTCCGGCTTTTTTCTGCCGGAGCCCGCGCTTATTTCGTTATTCCGCCGTGTAATACTGGGCCTGGGCGGACCAGAGCTGGTAATACTTCCCCTCCTCGTCCGCCACCAGCGCCTCATGGGAACCCCGCTGGACGATCCGGCCGTCCTGGAAGACCGCGATCTCGTCGCAGAATTTGCAGGAGGACAGGCGGTGGGAGATGTAGATGGCGGTCTTGTCCCCGGCGATCTCGTCGAATTTGCTGTAAATTTCCGCCTCCGCCATGGGGTCCAGGGCCGCCGTGGGTTCGTCCAGGATGATAAAGGGCGCGTCCTTGTAGAGGGCCCGGGCAATGGCGATCTTCTGGGCCTCGCCGCCGGAGACGTCCACCCCCTCCTCGGAAAGGTTCTTGTAGAGCATGGTATCCAGGCCCTGGGGCATGGCCTCTAAACGGTCGCCGAAGCCGGCGTCCACCAGCGCCCGGCGGGCCCGGTCCCGGTCGTATGCCATGCTGCCCGCCACGTTGGCCCCCAGGGGCTGGGCGATGAGCTGGAAGTCCTGGAACACCACGGAGAACAGAGCCATGTAATCGTCGTACCGGTACTTGCGGATATCGATGCCGTTTAAGAGGATCTGCCCCTCCTGAGGGTCGTACAGGCGGCACAGGAGCTTGATGAAGGTGGTCTTGCCGCTGCCGTTTTCCCCCACGATGGCCAGGCGGGAGCCCACGTTGAATTTGAGGCTGGCGTGGCGCAGGGCCCAGGTTTCCGCGCCGGGGTACTTGAAGGACACGTCCCGAAACTCGATCTCATACCGGCGGTCCATCCGCTTTTCCGTGGTAAGGCTGCCCTGGTACATGGCGTTGGGGATGTCCAGGAAGGCGAAGATCTTCTCCAAATAGCCGGCGTTGGTCTCCAGTACGCCCATCATCCTCACCAAGGTAACGAGGCTCCCCACCATGGCCGTGGCGGCGCCCACATATTGGGTGACGCTGCCCACGTCAAAGGCGCCGCCCCAGGCCTTCAGGCAGGTGAACACATAGATGGCGCCGGTGATCAACACGGTGACGCAGGCCCCCAGGCTGGCGTAGACGCCCATTTTCCCCTGGGCCATCCTTCCGATGGAGCCGGTGGCGCCGAAGGAGGTGTTTGTGGTCCAGTAGGCGTGGACCAGGCGCCGCTGATCGTACATGCGGATATCCACGCCCCGCTCCCGGTCCATGCCGATGAAGCCGAAATGGCCGAACAGCCGGTTTCCGAAGGTGGCCTCCTCCGCGACGCTGCTCCAGCATTTTGTCGCGGCGGCGCCGCACATCCCCGCCAGGGCGCTGACCCCCACCATGAGGCCGGCCAGGACCAGAATGAAGACCGGGTTGTTCAGCACGGTGAGTCCCCCGGCGGAGGCCGGGACCGGCGCGGTGAACAGGCTCACCGTCAGGGCCACGCCGCTGAGGATCCCCACCACGCCGCTGACAAAATCGCTGTAAATGCTCTGCACCTGCATCAGTCCCCAGCCGGACCAGTTCTCATTTTGCCGGATCTGGGCCCGGAGATCGTGGTTTTCCTGCTTGTCCAGCTCGGAAAAATCCAGGGACAGCATTTTTTGGATGAACAGGATCTCTTTTCTTCTCATCAGGTCGCTGTACAGCGTCGCGTACCGGCGCAGAAGAACGGCGCTCAAAGCGGATACCAGGCCCACGCACCCCACGCCCGCGATCACCCAGCTCCAAAGGACCTCCGCCCGGCGCAGGGTCGCAAGCTCGTTCAAGACCCGGGCCGAGAAGAACACGGTGACATAGGGGGCCACGGCGCTAAAAAGGCATTGCAGCGTCAGGATCGGGAAAAATGGGGGGCAGACCTTGTGCAGCGCCCGGATGGCCCGCAGGTGAAGGGCGGCGGCGTGGCGCAGCGTTTGCTTCTTTTTCATGGTCAAAACTCCTTCCCCTCCTGATAGTACCGGCTTTGCACCTCGAAGAGCTTGGCGTATTCGCCGCCCAGGGCCAGCAGGCTGTCGTGGGTGCCCTCCTCCCGAATTTGGCCCCCGTCGATCAGGATGATCCGGTCGCAGAACCGGGTGGAGGCCAGCCGGTGGGAGATGAACACCGAGGTCTTCCCCTTGGTCATCTCGCTGTATTTCATGTAAATGTCGTTTTCGGCGATGGGGTCCAGGGCCGCCGTGGGCTCGTCCAGCAGCAAAATGGGGCCGTCCTTATAAAGAGCCCGGGCCAGCATCAGCCGCTGGGTCTCGCCGCCGGAAAACAGGGCGCCGTCCAGATAGACCTCCCGGCCGATGTGAGTCTCCAACCCCTTGGGCAGCTTCTGAATGGCGGCGGTCAGCCCCGCCTTCTCCAGGCAGTCTTTGATCCGATCATCGTCGATGCCCTCTGTGGTCTGGGCGATCTCCTCCGCCACGGTGACGTCCAGAATGGAAAACTCCTGAAAGACGGCGCTGAACAGGTCGTAGTAGCGCCGCCGGTCAAAGGCCCGGATGTCCCGCCCGTTCAGCAGGACCGTCCCTGCCGTGGGGTCTAAAAGGCCGCACAGGAGCTTGACCAGGGTGGTCTTCCCCGCGCCGTTCAGGCCCACGATGGCCAGCTTCTCCCCCGGGTGGACGGTCAGATCGAGGCCGTGAAGGGTGTCCTCCTGGGCCCCGGGGTAGCGGTAGGACACGTTCTCCAATCGTAGCTCATAGCCTGCCGCCTTTGGGACCGCCGCGCCGCCGTCGAACCGAAACGGCTCGGGGTAGTCCAGAAATTCCCGGACCAGGGAGATGTCCAGGCTCTCCTTGTGCAGCGCCGACATCTGCCGCAGAATCCCCATGACCCAGTCGGTGAAGGTGGTCACCGCCGTAAAGTACAGCAGAAATTCGGAGACGGGCAGGCCCTCATGGAGGGCCTTGTTGATCAGCACCACATAGGCGATGCCGTTCCGGGCCATGGTCAGCGCCACCGCCGTCAGATCCGCCAGCACCTCCACCCGCTCCCGGCGGAGGATGAAATCCAGGTAAAGATCGTGGGCCTGGGTCAGCAGCTCCCGCAGCCAGCTTTGCAGGCCGAAAACCCGGATGTCCTTCGCCAGGGCCACCGATTCCGACTTGATCTGGAAGTAGCTGATTTTCTGGAAGTATTTTTCTTCCTCCTCCTTGTGGGCATACCGCCAGCTGTTGGCATGCCGAGAGACCAGGAACCCGGCCACGCAGGTGGCCACGATCACCAGGAGCAGCAGCCCGTTGATCCGGGACAAAATGCCCAGGTACACCACCAGGCCGCCGATGTTGGCCAGCAGCATGGTCAGGGTCTGCCAGATATGCTCCGTCGCCTCGTTATTGCCGCTGCAGGCGTTATGGGCCTTTTCCCGCAGCTTGATAAAGGGCTCCTCCAGGGTGTTGGGGTAGGAGGTGGCGCAGCACTTTTCGCTGATTTTCCCGATGATCCCGCTGCGCACATCTACCCGGGCGAACATGGTGTTTTCGCTGATATACCGGTCCAGGCCCTGGATCAAAAAGAGGGCGGCGGTGAACGCCCCGATGGTCCCCAGCAGCTCCCCTATGGGGGCCTGCCGCTCCACCCGGGCCAGGACCTGGGGAGCGATGTAGAGCTGGGTCAAATTGAGCAGCACCACCAGGGATGCGGACAAAACGCAGAAGAAAAGCACCCGCTTGCGGGTCTTCCAGGCCAGGCCCGCCATCCACCCCACGTTTTGAAGGACGTTGTATTTTGGTTTTTCCTTTGGTTTCATGTTGTTTCACCTCACGGCGCCGATTGTACCATAAAAGATTCGTCCCCGGGTCGATCCGGGGACGAACCGCCGTTTTCGGGGGATGAATCGCGTTCAAAGCTGGGGCAGCAGGATCTCGGTGGTGAAGGCCCCGTCCTCGCTGTTGCGGCTGATGTACCCGCCCAGGCGCTCCACAATGGCGTCGATCCGCACCAGCCCGAAGCCGTGGCCCTCGCCCTTGGTGCTGCGGAAGAGCTTTCCCTCTTTTTTCAGCTTCTTCCCGGCGGTGAAGTTGGTGAAGGAGATGTAGAGCTGGGTGTTTTTCATGTCCATATACACCCGGATCACCCGCTGGTCCTCCGGCAGCTTCTGGCTGGCCTCGATGGCGTTGTCAAAGAGGTTGCCGATGATGCAGCACAGGTCGATCTCCGAGGAGCGCAGCCGGACGGGGATCTGGGCGTCCGCTACCACGGTGATCCCCTTGGCCTTGGCCAGGGAGATTTTGGAGTTGAGAATGGCGTCGGCCATGGGGTTGCCGGTCTTGATCACCGTGTCCACCGTGGTCAGGTCCTCATCCAGAAGGTCTAAGTACCGCTGGATGGCCTCCCAGTCCCCCGCCGCGGCGTAGGCCTTCATGGTCTGGATGTGGTTGCGGTAATCGTGCCGCCAGCCCCGGATCTGGCGGTACATATTGTCCACCTCCCGGTAGTGGGTCTCGATCAGCTCCCGCTGATAATCGGCGATCCGCTGATCGATCCGCTTGGAAAGCAGGCCCATGGTCTCACCCCCTGTTGATGATCGCCCGGTTGACGCCGTCGTAGGCCCCCCGGGGCAGCGGGAGGGCGGCGCCGTCCCGCAGGAAGATTTGGCTCCTAGTCACCCGGCTGATCTGGGTCAGGTTCACCAGGAAGGAGCGGCCCACTCGGTAAAAGCGCTCGTCCAGCCGCTCCTCCAGGCTGCTCAGGGTCATTTTCACGGTGCAGTCGGTCTTGGCGTGGATGGTCACATAGTTGCCGAAGACCTCCGCGTACCGGATCTGGTAGACCGGCAATCGCACCATTTCGCCCCCCAGCTCCAGATTCAAGACCCGCTCGTTTTTGGCCAGCTTTTCCGCCGCCCGGTCCAGGACGGCCCGGAGCTTCTCCTCCTTCACCGGCTTCATCAGGTAGTGGAGCGCCGCCACCTCGTACCCTTCGGAAATGTAGTCGGAATAGCCCGTGACGAAGACGATCTGGACGGTGTCGTTCTCCCGCCGCAGCCGTTTGGCCATGGCCACCCCATCCATCGCCCCCATTTCAATGTCCAGGAGCAGGATATCGTAGTCCTTTTCCTCCGCGTAGTGGAACAAAAAGCCCTCGGCGGAGGAAAATTGGTCGATTTTGACCGTGTGCCCGGCGCGGGCCGCCCAGTTTTCCGCCAGGGCCGCCAGATATTGCCGGTCCGCGTCAGAATCGTCGCAAATCGCGATTTTATAGTTCATGCATTTCGCCCTCTCGCCGTCTATTCGCCTGGGATTCTTTCATCCCTCGATTTCAGCTGCTGTGTCCTTGTATCATAGTGTACTATAGAAAAAGGAAAAATACAATCCCAATCAAAAGCGCCATTTCCCCTAAATGTTGTCAAAGCCGCTCTCCCGGGGGAGTCCGGGGGAGCGGCGGGCCTTATTTCATGAATTTGTCGATGGCCTGGCACAGATCGTCGATGGCGGTCTGGTCCCCGGCGGCCACGGCGTCCACCATGCAGTGGCGGAGGTGGTCCTGGAGGATCACCTTCCCGGTGCCCTCCAGCGCGGAGCGGACGGCGGCCAGCTGGATCAGCACCTCGGAGCAGTCGTACCCCTGCTCCACCATCCGCTTGACCTTCTCCAGGTGGCCGATGGCCCTGGCCAGACGGTTGACCACCGCTTTTTGGTTTTCATGGACGTGGCTGTGGGTGTGGGCGATGCCGTGGGCGTGCATATAAGCGTGGTCGTGGTGGGGATCTTGCTCCATGGCTGGGCTCCTTTCGACTTTTTTCTGATTATATCCCATTTCGGTCCAAAAAGCAACCCCGGCAGGGGGATGGTCTCCGCCTAAATCGGGAAAAACTTATCGAAATAATAGTAGACAAGATGTCAAATTCGTGATACAATGTATTTGGTGGAAGTTGGAATTTTTTCAAACTGTCCACAGCTCGTGGTCAACGCGGCAAATTTGCCGCTGCCGATTTTTACTCAATCTTAGGAGGATACACTATGGAAACCTATGGTCTGGAAAAGCTGGGGATTCTGAATCCCAGCGCCGTGCATCGCAACCTGGGCCCCGCCCAGCTGACGGAGGCCGCCCTTCGCCGGGGCGAGGGCACCCTCACCAATACCGGCGCCTTGCTTGTCACCACCGGCAAGTACACCGGCCGGTCCCCTGACGACAAGTTCATCGTCGACACCCCCGCCGTCCATGACGACATCGCCTGGGGCAGCGTCAACCGTCCCATCTCCAAGGAGCGCTTCACCGCCCTGCTGAATAAGGTCACCGCCTACCTCCAGGGCCGGGAGATCTTCCTCTTCGACGGCTTCGCCGGCGCCGACCCCAAGTACACCAAGAAGTTCCGCATCGTCAACGAGTTGGCCTCCCAGAACCTGTTCATCCGGGACCTGCTGATCCGGCCCACGGCGGAGGAGCTGGAAAACTATGGCGAGGCCGACTACACCGTCATCGCCGCCCCCGGCTTCAAGGCCGATCCGGCGCTGGACGGCGTCCACTCCGAGGCCGCCATCATCATCGACTATGAGGCCCACCTGATCCTGATCTGCGGCTCCCAGTACGCCGGCGAGATCAAGAAGAGCGTGTTCTCCACCATGAACTACGTTCTGACCAAGGAGGGCATCCTGCCCATGCACTGCTCCGCCAACATGGACCCCGTGACCGGCGAGACCGCCGTGTTCTTCGGCCTGTCCGGCACCGGCAAAACCACCCTCTCCGCCGACCCCGCCCGCCGGCTCATCGGCGACGACGAGCATGGCTGGTCCGCCGACGGCGTGTTCAACATCGAGGGCGGCTGCTACGCCAAGTGCATCAATCTGTCCAAGGAGCATGAGCCCGACATCTACAACGCCATCAAATTCGGCTCTCTGGTGGAGAACGTGATCATGGACCCCGAGACCCGGGAGCTGGACTTCAACGACGGCAGCCTCACCGAGAACACCCGGGTGGGCTATCCCATCGACTATATCTCCAACGCCGCCATTCCCGGCATCGGCAGCATCCCCAAGGTGGTCATCTTCCTCACCGCCGACGCCTTCGGCGTGCTGCCTCCCATCAGCCGGCTGAGCCGGGACGCCGCCATGTACCACTTTGTCACCGGCTTTACCTCCAAGCTGGCCGGCACCGAGCGGGGCATCACCGAGCCCAAGCCCACCTTCTCCACCCTCTTCGGCGAGCCCTTCATGCCCATGGACCCCTCCGTCTACGCGGAGATGCTGGGCAAGAAGCTGGACGAGTTCGGCACCAAGGTCTATCTGGTGAACACCGGCTGGGCCGGCGGCTCCGCCGCCAGCGGCGCCAAGCGGATGAAGCTGCCCTACACCCGGGCCATGGTCACCGCCGCCCTCAACGGCAGCTTCGATAGCGTAGAATTTAAGCATCACGACGTGTTCAACGTGGACTATCCCACCTCCTGCCCCGGCGTGCCCGACGAGATGCTGGACGCTCGGGGGATGTGGGCGGACAAGGACGCCTACGACGCCCAGGCCAACAAGCTGGCCGCCATGTTCCAGGCCAACTTCGCCAAGAAGTACCCCAATATGCCCGCCAACATCGTGGAGGCCGGCCCCAAGGCGAAGTAATTTCCCAGCGCATTCGGCTCCGGGCCGGGCCCGGAGCCTTTTCCCCTGTTAAAAAATCACATATGGAGGTTTTCCCCTATGGCTCAAAAGGTACAGTTCGTGGAAACGGTGCTGCGGGACGCCAACCAGTCCCTGATCGCCACCCGTCTTCCCTATGACAAGTTCGAGCCCATGCTGCCCACCATCGACAAGGTGGGTTACTACGCCGTGGAGTGCTGGGGCGGCGCCACCTTCGACGTGTGCCTGCGCTACCTGCACGAGGACCCCTGGGAGCGGCTGCGGAAGATTCGGGCCAAAATGCCCAACACCAAGCTGCAAATGCTCCTCCGGGGCCAGAACGTCCTGGGCTACGCCCACTACCCCGATGATTTCGTCAAGCTCTTTGTGGCCAAGGCCGTGGAGAACGGCATCGACGTGATCCGCATTTTCGACGCCCTGAACGACGTGAACAACCTGAAGGTGGCCATGGAGGCCACCATCAAGGCCGGGGCCATCGCCTCCGGCACCATCTCCTACACCACCTCCCCGGTCCACACCCAGGAAAACTATGTCAAGATGGTCAAGGAGCTGAAGGAAATGGGCGCCTCCACCATCTGCATCAAGGACATGGCCGGCATCATGGGCCCCAAGGAGGCCTACGATCTGGTCTCCGCCATCAAGGACGCGGTGGACCTGCCCATCGACCTGCACACCCACTCCACCACCGGTCTGGCTTTCATGACCTACCTCAAGGCGGTGGAGGCCGGCGTGGACATCATCGACACCGCCATCTCCCCCTTCTCCGGCGGCACCTCCCAGCCCGCCACCGAGACCCTGGCCTACGCCCTGCGGCAGCTGGGCTACCAGGTGGATCTGGACGACAGCCTGACCAAGAAAATGGCCGACTACTTCAAGACCGTCCGGGACGACTTTATCAAGGACGGCACCCTGATGCCCAAGTCCATGGCTACCGACACCCAGTGCCTGACCTACCAGGTCCCCGGCGGCATGCTGTCCAACCTCCTGTCCCAGCTCAAGCAGATGAACGCCCTGGACCGGTTTGACGAGGCCCTGGTGGAGACTCCCAAGGTCCGCAAGGACATGGGCTATCCGCCTCTGGTCACCCCCACCAGCCAGATGGTGGGCGTCCAGGCGGTGCGCAACGTCCTGGACGGCCAGCGGTACAAGACCGTCTCCAAGGAGATCAAGGCCTACTGCCGGGGCGAGTACGGCCGGACGCCGGCCCCCATCGACCCGGAGATCCAGGCCAAGATCCTGGGGGACGAGAAGCCCCTTACCGGCCGGTACGCCGACACCCTGAAGCCCATCGTGGAGGAGACCCGGCAGAAGCTGGCCGGCGTCGCCCGGAGCGACGAGGATGTGTTGAGCTACATTGCCTTCCCCAACCTGGCGGAGAAGTTCTTCGCCGAGCGGAAGGAGAAGGAAGAGAACACGGCGACCTACACCATCGTGGAAGCGTAAGAGGGAGGCCGTTTTATGAACCATACGCTACTCCTTTCCGCCGCTTCGGCGGAGGCCCCGGTCCTGGGCGTGGGCGGCGCGGCGGTGATCGCCCTGCTGGGCTATGCCGTGGTGTTTTTCGGGCTGGTCCTGCTGATGCTGGTGGTCATGGCGATGGGCAAGATCTTCACCTCTCTGGAGAAGAAGAACGCCCCGGCCCCGGCCCCCGAGGCCGCGCCTGCGCCGGCCCCCGCTCCCGCGCCCAAGCCTGTCGCCCCCGGCTCCGCCGGTCAGCTGAAGCTCTACAATGTGGAGCCCAAGACCGCCGCCATGCTGATGGCCATCGTGGCCGATAAAATGGGCAAGCCCCTGAATGAACTGCGCTTCATTTCCATCAAGGAGGTCGAAACCAAATGAAATACAAAGTGACCCTGAACGGCCGCACCTATGAGGTGGAGGTCGAGGCCGGGAAGGCCATGCTCCTGGACGAATACGAGGCCGTCGCCCCCGCCGCTCCCGCACCCGCGGGTCCCGCCGCGCCTGCCCCTGCCGCGCCCGCTCCGGCCCCCGCGCCGAAGGCCGCCCCCGCCGTCACCGGCGCCGGCGAGCCCGTCACCGCGCCCATGCCCGGCACCATTTTGAAGGTCAACGTCAGCGCCAACCAGGCGGTGAAAGCCGGGACTGTGCTGTGCATTCTGGAAGCGATGAAGATGGAAAACGAGATCATGGCCCCCAAGGATGGGACCGTCACCCAGGTGCTGGTGAGCAAGGGCTCCACCGTGGATACCGGCGCACCCCTGGTGGTTATCGGATAAGGGGGGCGTCCCATGATCGACGTTGGACAGATCCTACTGAATTTGTGGAACAGCTCCGGTTTTTCCATGCTGTTCTCCGGCTTCCTGTCCCAGGACGGTTGGCAGAACCTGGTGATGATCGTCATCGCCTGCGTGCTGCTGTATCTGGGCATTGTGAAGCAGTTTGAGCCCCTTCTGCTGGTGGGCATCGCCTTCGGCTGCCTGCTGACCAACCTGCCTGGGGCCGGGCTGTATCATCAGGAGCTGTGGGACGCCTTTATGGACGCCTCCAGTCCCGCCTATCACAGCTTTGGCGCCATTTTACGGGAGGGCGGTCTGCTGGACATCTTCTACATCGGCGTGAAAACCAGCCTGTACCCCTGCCTGATCTTTATGGGCGTGGGCGCCATGACGGATTTCGGGCCCCTGCTGTCCAATCCCAAGAGCCTGCTCCTGGGCGCCGCCGCCCAGATGGGCGTGTTCGCCGCCTTCTTCTTCGCCGCCATTTCCGGCGACGCTCTGGGCTTCCTGAACAATCCGGCCCTGGTGTTCACCGCCCTGGAGGCTGCCGCCATCGGCATTATCGGCGGCGCCGATGGCCCCACGGCCATCTTCCTGACCTCCATTCTGGCCCCCCATCTCTTGGGACCCATCGCGGTGGCGGCCTACTCCTACATGGCCCTGATCCCGCTGATCCAGCCGCCCTTCATGCGCATGCTCACCACGGCGGAAGAGCGGAAGATCAAGATGGTCCAGACCCGGACGGTCAGCAAGCGGGAGAAGATCATCTTCCCCATTGTGGTGACGATTTTTGTGGCTCTGCTGCTGCCGGACACCGCGCCGCTGATCGGCTGTCTGATGCTGGGCAACCTCCTGAAGGAGACCGGCGTCACCGACCGTCTTTCCGACACGGTGCAGAACGCCCTGATGAACATTGTGACCATTCTGCTGTCCACGGCTGTGGGCGCGACCATGGTGGGCGGCACCTTCCTCCAGCCCAAGACCCTTTTGATCGTTGTGCTGGGCGTGTGCGCCTTCATTCTCTCCACCGTGGGCGGTCTGCTGGGCGGCAAGGTGATGTGCTGGGCCACAGGCGGAAAGGTCAATCCTCTCATTGGCTCCGCCGGTGTGTCCGCCGTTCCCATGGCGGCCCGGGTGGCCAACAAGGAGGGCCAGAAGGCCAATCCCTCCAACTTCCTGCTCATGCACGCCATGGGCCCCAACGTGGCGGGCGTGATCGGCTCCGCCATCGCCGCCGGCTTCCTCCTCTCCGTCTTCGGCTAGTGGCGAGTCGCCGCGGACAATGCGTGCCCCAGCCTGGTGCTAGTCGCTACATCTGCTGGGCCTGCCCGGTAACGATCCTGCGTGCAAAGCTAAAAGTTCAACCCCCAGCCCTTTCGGGCTGGGGGTGATTCTATACTTTGCACGCAAGAACGATACCGGGAATGCCCAGCAGATAGAACGACTATCGCCAGTCCCGGTGCGTATTGGCCGCGGCCACTGGCCGCTGGCCACGAATGGAATTGAGGATGCACAGCATGGCCACGCCGGTGTCCGCGAACACCGCCATCCACATGGAGGCGTGACCGAACAGGCCCAGCAGCATCACCGCCAGCTTCACCGCCAGGGCGAACACCACGTTCTCGATAGCGATCCTCCTGGTGCGGCGGGCAATGGCCAGGGACTCGGGGATGGCGTCCACGCTGCCGGTCATGTACACCACGTCCGCCGCCTCGATGGCGGCGTCAGCGCCGGTGCCCATGGCCGCCCCCACATCCGCGCCGGAGAGTACCGGGGCGTCGTTGATGCCGTCGCCCACAAACATGGTGGGTCCCACTTTCTGCCGCAGCTCCTGGAGCCGGGCCAGCTTCTCCTCCGGCAGCAGCCGGGCGTGGACCTGCTCAATGCCCACCGCCTGGGCCACCTGCCCGGCGCTCTGGGCCCCGTCGCCGGTGAGCATCACCGGGGTGACGCCCCCGGCCTTCAGCCGGGCCACCGCGTCCTTGGCGTCGGGCTTCAGGGTATCGGCGATCCGGAGCCAGCCTGCCGGCTTCCCGTCCACCGCCACCAGCACATGGGTGCCCGCCCCGGTGGGATGGAAGGCGGCGGGGTCAATGCCGTTTTCCGCCATCAGCTTTTCGTTGCCGCAGAGGACCGCCAGGCCGTTGACCCGGGCCCGGATGCCCCGGCCGGACAGCTCCTCCAGCCCCTCCGGGGCACAGATGGGCAGGCCCCGCTCCTTGGCGGCGGCAACGATGCTCCCGGCAATGGGATGGGTGGAGAACTGCTCGCAGCTGGCGCACAATGACAGCAGATCCTCCCGGCCCTGGACCTCCTGCACCACAAATTCGCCCTTGGTCACGGTGCCGGTCTTATCCAGCGCCACCGCCCGGATGCCGGCCATGGCCTCGATGGAGGCCCCGCCCTTGAACAGAATCCCCTGCTTGCCCCCGGCGCCAATGCCGGAGAAGAAGGCCAGCGGCACGCTGAGTACCAGGGCACAGGGGCAGCTCATGACCAGGAAGGACAGCGCCGTATACACCCAATAATTCCAATTCCCGTCCACCAGGGAGGGGATCACCGCCACGGCGACCGCCGCAGCCACCACCACGGGGGTGTAGACCCGGGCGAAGCGGGTGATGAACCGGTCGATTTTCGGCTTGCTGGCGGCGGCGTTCTCCACCGCGTCCAGGATCCGGCTGACCATGGACTCGGACAGGGGCTTTTCCACCCGGACGGTCAATTGCCCGGAGGTGTTGACGCAGCCGGAGGTGACCGCGTCTCCCGGTCCCACCGGCACCGGCACCGGCTCGCCGGTGATGGGCGCGGTGTCCAGGCGGCTGGTCCCGGTGAGTACTACCCCGTCCAGGGGGATCCGGTCCCCAGGCCGCACCAGCACCATGTCGCCCACTTGCGCCTGGGCGGCGGGGATCTGGCGGACCCCGTCCCCGTCGGGCACCGTGACCACCTCGGGGCGGAGATCCACCGCCTCCATGATCCGGCTCCGGCTCCGGGCCACCGCCACGTCCTCAAAATATTCCCCGATGCGGTAGAACAGCATGACGCCCACCGCCTCCGGGTACTCGCCAATGAAGAAGGCCCCCAGGGATGCCAGGCTCATGAGGAAATTCTCGTCAAAGACCCGGCCCCGCACCAGTCCGGTAACGGCGGTCCAGACGATCTTCGCCCCCAGCACCACATAGGCGGCGATGTAGCAGAACAGGCCCACCCATTTTAGGCCCAGCGCCTCCAAAATCAGGCCCAGAACGAACAGCCCCGCCCCCAAGAGCAGCGGCAGGGGGCTCTCCTGCTCCTCCTCCCCATGGTCGTGGCCCTCGTGGTCATGGTCATGGTGGTGTTCATGTTCGTGATCATGGTCGTGATGATGCGCATGCTCATGCTCGGCGCTGTGGGACTGGCCCCCACCGTCCCGGGGACGGATCACCACCTCCGGCTCCACCCCACGGGCGGTCTTTTGGAGCAGGGGCAGCAGGGAATCCGGGTCCTCCGCGGTGATCCGAAGCTGGCCGGTGGCGTAGGTCAGCACGGCCTCCTTAACCTCCGGCAGGGTATTCAGCTTGGCCTCCACCTCGGCGGCACAGTTGGCGCAGTCCAGATTCTCGATCAGGTAGACCTTCTTTTCCATGGCGGCTTCCTCCTTAATATCAACATATGCTCATATGTTGATATTATTATACCACGCCCGCTCCCGTTGTCAATAGGGAAATATAAATTTTGTGACCGCTTCCCGGGGGGAAGCGGTCACAACAGGGAAATTCCAAATCGTGGCCGCTTTCCTTCGGACAGCGGTCACAATAGGAAAATCCAAAAAATTTAGGTTCCGGTGAGCAGGTCCCGGATGGTGATGCTTTCAAAAAACCCGTCGATCATCCGGTCCAGCTTCTCCCACATGGGCAGGGCCGGGCAGCAGTCCGACCGGGAGCAGGCCGCCGGCCCCTCGGCGGTGCAGGACACCGGGGCCAAGCTCCCCTCCGTCAGCTTGAGGATGCTGCCCACGGTGTACCCCTCCGGCGGGCGGTTGAGCCGATAGCCCCCGCCCTTGCCGTGGACCGCCTCCACCATCCCGGCCTTGGAGAGGATGGTCATAATGGCCTCCAGATATTTCTGGGAGATCTCCTCCGCCTCCGCCACCTGCTTCAGCGGGATGTAGGCCCCCGGGGGCTGCTGGGCCAGGTACACCATCACCCGCAGGGCGTAGCGGCCCTTGGTGGATACGATCATGGCTTATTCCTCGTGGCTGTGGCCTTCTGGGAAGTCCGCCTCGTCGTAGGGGATGTTGTTTTTCTGGTAGTAGTCCAGCAGGGCGTTCTTGATGGCCTCCTCCGCCAGCACGGAGCAGTGGAGCTTGTGGGCGGGCAGACCGTCCAGGGCCTCGGCCACCGCCTTGTTGGTCAGGGCCATGGCCTCCTTCACGGGCTTGCCCTTGATCATTTCCGTGGCCATGGAGGAGGAGGCGATGGCGGAGCCGCAGCCGAAGGTCTCAAATTTCACGTCCACGATGATGTCGTTCTCGATCTGCAAATAGATCTTCATAATGTCGCCGCACTTGGCGTTGCCCACTTCTCCCACGCCGCTGGGGTTTTCCAGCACGCCCACGTTCCGGGGGTGCATAAAGTGATCCATGACTTTTTCGCTGTAAAGGGCCATTTTCCTTGCCTCCTTATAAAATATACTGCCGTTTGCCGGTTTGCAGGTCCCGCCACACCGGGGACATATTCCGCAGATACTGTACCACCTGGGGGACCACCTCCAGGATGTGGTCAACTTCTTCCTCCGTGTTGTATTCGCACAGGGACAGCCGCAGGGAGCCGTGGGCCACGTCGTGGACCCGGCCGATGGCCAGCAGCACATGGCTGGGGTCTAAGGAGCCGGAGGTGCAGGCGGAGCCGGAGGAGGCGGCCACTCCCTGGGCGTCTAGCAGCAGCAGCAGAGACTCCCCCTCGATGCCCTCAAAGCAGAAGCTGACGTTGCCCGGAAGCCGGTGTTCTAGATCGCCGTTGACGGCGCTGTGGGGAATTTGGCGCAGGCCCTGGATCAGCCGGTCCCGCATGGCAGTGACCTTCTGGGCGTTGGCCTCCATATTGGCGCAGGACTCCGCCAGGGCGGCGGCCATGCCCCGGATGCCGGGCAGATTCTCCGTCCCGGCCCGCTTGCCCCGCTCCTGGGCGCCGCCCTCGATGAGGTTCGTCAGGGGGAAGCCCCGGCGGACGTAGAGGGCCCCCACGCCCTTGGG
Organism: uncultured Oscillospiraceae bacterium; assembly: GCA_947626085.1. Taxonomy (GTDB): domain Bacteria; phylum Bacillota; class Clostridia; order Oscillospirales; family Oscillospiraceae; genus Faecousia. Next base: position 7,404 of record CANQQU010000007.1, on the reverse strand, counting down.
GCCGTGGAACTTGTGGGCCGAGAGGCTGAGAAGGTCGATATGCTCCTTCTTCACGTCGATGGGCAGGTGCCCCGCGGCCTGAACCGCGTCGGTGTGGAAGGGGACCCCCGCTTCCTTGCACACGGCGCCGATCTCGGCGATGGGCTGGATGGTGCCGATCTCGTTGTTGGCGTACATAATGGTGACCAGGCAGGTGTCCGGCCGGATGGCCTCCTTCACCTGCTGGGCGGTGACCAGGCCGTTTTCATGAACGTCCAGCAGCGTCACCTCGAAGCCCTCCTCCTCCAGCCGCTCCAGGGTGTGGAGTACGGCGTGATGCTCGAAGGCGGTGGAGATGATGTGCTTTTTCCCCTTCCGTGCCCCCAGCCGGGCGGCGGAGCGGATGGCCTGATTGTCCGCCTCGCTGCCGCCGGAGGTGAAGATGATCTCCCGGGGCTCGCAGCCAAGGCATTTCGCCACGGTGGCCCGGGCGTCCTCCAGAGCCTCCTTGGCCTTCTGGCCCGGGGTGTGGAGACTGGAGGGGTTGCCATAGACGGTGTCGAAATAGGGCAGCATGGCGTCAATGGCGGTTTTGCTCATTTTGGTGGTGGCGGCATTGTCCGCGTAAACTTGCATGAACTCACGTTCCTTCCATCAGGAGTATTTACCCAGTTATCCGGTAGGTAATATACCACCGTTTACCTACTTTGTCAATAGGCAATTCGGCAGATCCCCCAGGGCCTTCTCCAGAGCGCTGCACAGGGCCGTCAGGCCCTCTAAGTCTCGGGTGCCAAACCGGTTCAATGTGGGGCTGTCCAGATCCAGCACCCCCCAGAGCCGCCCTTCGCACCGCAGGGGCACCACGATCTCGGAATTAGACGCGCTGTCGCAGGCGATATGGCCGGGGAAGGCGTGGACGTCGGGCACCAGCTGAGGGCGGCCGGTTTTCGCGGCGGCGCCGCAGACCCCCCGGCCCAGGGGGATCTCGATGCAGGCGGGCTTGCCCTGGAAGGGCCCCAGCACCAGCGTCTCCCCCTCCAGAATATAGAAGCCCGCCCAGTTGAGATCGGGCAGCTCCTGATAGATGAGGGCCGAAGCGTTGGCCAGGTTGGCGATCAGATGGGGCACGCCCTCCACCAGGGCGGTCAGCCGGGCGGAGAGGGCGGCATAATCGGTATCTTTTTCCATAATCTGCCTCCTTTTCCACCTATCATACACGGTTTGGGCGGCGGGCGCAAGTCCTTTCCAAAAAAATCCGAAAAACCCAGGGCGTTCCTGTTTTTTCGACTTTTACTGCGTTTATCCTCGGCGCACCGGGTCATATTAAAGAGGCAGACCAAAATGGAGGGTTGGAAAATGAAAAAATTGGGAAGTTTAATGATCCCTTTGCTGCTGCTGGCCCTGGTTCTGCCCCAGACGGCCAACGCGGCCTCCTTATTAATACCGGTGGGTCAGGTGGTGGGCCTGGAGCTATCCAATGATACGGTGACCGTCGCCGCCATCGACGAGACCTTGGGCCAGAGCGCCAAGGCGGCGGGCCTCCAGGCCGGCGACGTGCTGCTGTCCGTCAACGGCCAATCCGTCACCACTGCCGCCGAGGTGCGCCGGGCGGTGGCCGCCGCGCAAGGTCCGGTGGAGCTGGTGGTGCGCCGGGACGGCCGGGAGCGGCGGCTCCAGGTGGAGCCGGCACAGACCCCGGAAGGGCCCCAGCTGGGGGTGTATCTGCGCCAGGGCATCACCGGCATCGGCACCGTGACCTGGTACGATCCGGAAAGCCATCAATTTGCCTGCCTGGGCCACGGCGTCAACGATCCGTCGGGGTCGCTGCTGACCATGACCCGGGGCAGCGCGTACCCGGCCAGCATCCAGGCAGTGAAGCGGGGCCAGTCCGGCCAGCCGGGCCAGCTCATGGGCACGGTGACGGATCGGATGCCCCTGGGCATTCTGTCCGCCAACACCGGCTCCGGGGTTTTCGGAACCGCCCAGACGGAATTTTCCGGCACGCCCATGCCGGTGGGCGCCGCCGAGGAAGTCCACGCGGGGAAGGCCAGCATCCTTTCCACCATTTCCGGAACGGAGGTACGGGAATATTCTGTGGAAATTCTGAAAATCTATCCAAAATCCCGGCAAAACGGGCGGAACATGCTGCTGAAAGTCACAGACCCGGCGCTGCTGGACGCCACCGGCGGCATCGTCCAGGGCATGTCCGGCAGCCCGATCCTACAGGACGGGAAATTCATCGGGGCAGTGACCCATGTGCTGGTGAACGATCCCACCACCGGCTACGGCATATTTATCGAAAATATGCTGGCGGCGGCAGCATAACCGCGCCAAAAACCCAAAAGCCAGGAGCCGGGGATTTCCCCGCGCTCCTGGCGCTTCGTTATAGCTGCTTGCGACGTATGTTTTTCAGATAATCTTTTTTGAACTGCCGTGGCGAAAAGATGGCGGGGAATATCCCCGCCCTTCGGTGGACCAGGGCCTTACGGCCAGCCCAAGGATGTGATGCATCACCATATCCTATGTATAGGATACCACAAATAGCACATGTTGTCAAACTATTTTGAATTTTATTTTTCACACACAAGAAAAGCAGAATTAATTTTGTCCTTCTATTGACCCACTCGTGTCCGGCAGCACGATCCTGCGGGACGGGGAATTAGTGGGTGGGCAAAATTACCTTTTGAGGTGGGCGGGGACAGGAATCCAACTCCCTACCTTCTTATTTTGGTGCGTTCCGCACCGCTAATGCTCCCCCGGCAGGGCTAGGGGGAGCAGTGCCGGTACGGAATGCACCGAAATAGAAGTTTGAAGTAAGCAGGTTAGCTGAGCGCCAGCTCGCCGTTTCGCACGGAAACGGTCACCTCCTGGCCGGGCCTAAGCGCCCCCTCCAAAATTTTCTTGGACAGGGCCGTCTCCACCGTGTGCTGCAAGTACCGCTTGAGAGGCCGGGCGCCATACTGGGGATCGTAGGCCGCGTCCACAATGGCCAGCTTGGCCTCCTCCGTCAGCCGGCAGGTGATCTGCTGCTCCGCCAGGCGGCGGTTCAGCCGTTCCATTTGCAGGTCAATGATCCTGGTCACATCCTGCCGGGTCAGGGGCTTGTAGAACACGATCTCGTCCAGCCGGTTGAGAAATTCCGGCCGGAAGGAGCGGCGCAGCAGCGCCTCCACCTGCTCCCGGGCGGCGGGGTCGATGGTGCCGTCGGGGCGGATGCCGCCCAGCAGGTACTCCGAGCCCAGATTGGAGGTCAGGATCAAAATGGTGTTCTTGAAATCCACCGTCCGGCCCTGGGAATCCGTCACCCGGCCATCGTCCAAAACCTGGAGCAGCACGTTGAACACGTCGGGATGGGCCTTCTCCACCTCGTCAAAAAGCACCACGGAGTAGGGCTTCCGCCGCACCGCCTCGGTGAGCTGGCCGCCCTCCTCGTAGCCCACATATCCCGGAGGCGCGCCGATCAGCCGGGAGACGGAGAATTTTTCCATATATTCGGACATATCGATCCGCACCATGTTGTTTTCGTCGTCAAATAGATTCTGGGCCAGGGCCTTGGCCAGCTCCGTCTTGCCCACGCCGGTGGGCCCCAGGAACAGGAAGGACCCAATGGGCCGGTTGGGGTCCTGGATCCCGGCCCGGCTGCGCTGGATGGCCTCCGTGACCGCCGTAACGGCCTCGTCCTGGCCCACCACCCGGCGGTGGAGGGCCTGACCCAGGTTCAGCAGCTTCTCCCGCTCCCCCTGGACCAGCCGGGACACAGGGATCCCCGTCCAGCGCTCCACGATCCGGGCGATCTCCTCCTCCGTCACCCGGTCCCGGAGCAGGCTGCCCTCGCCCTGCTGGGCCCGGCGCTCCTCCTCCTGGAGCTGGCGCTGGGCCTCCGGCAAGCGGCCGTATTTCAGCTCCGCCGCCTTTTCCAGATCGTACTGCCGCTGGGCCTGGTCGATCTGCCGGTTCAGCTCCTCGATTTGCTCCCGGAGCTGCTGGATGCGGGAAATGGCCTGCTTCTCGTTCTCCCACTGGGCCTTCTGGGCGTTGAAGCGGTCCTTGGTCTCCGCCAGCTCCTTCTGCAGGGTCTTCAAGCGGCCCTGGGACAGGGGGTCCTCCTCCTTTTTAAGCGCCGCCTCCTCGATTTCCATCTGGATGATTTTGCGGCTCACCTCATCCAGCTCCGCCGGCATGGAGTCCATCTCCGTGCGGATCTGGGCGCAGGCCTCGTCCACCAGGTCGATGGCCTTGTCCGGCAGGAACCGGTCGGTGATATACCGGTGGGACAGCGACGCGGCGGCCAGGAGGGCGGAATCCGCGATCTTCACCCCGTGGAACACCTCATAGCGCTCCTTCAGCCCCCGGAGGATGGCCACCGTGTCCTCCACCGTGGGCTCGTCCACCAGTACCGGCTGGAACCGGCGCTCCAGAGCGGCGTCCTTTTCAATATACTGCCGGTACTCGTCCAGAGTGGTGGCCCCGATGCAGTGCAGCTCCCCCCGAGCCAGCATGGGCTTGAGCAGGTTCCCGGCGTCCATGCTCCCCTCGGTCTTCCCCGCGCCCACGATGGTGTGCAGCTCGTCGATGAAGAGCAGAATTTTCCCCTCGGACTGCTTGACCTCGTTGAGCACGGCCTTCAACCGCTCCTCAAACTCCCCCCGGTACTTGGCTCCGGCGATCAGGGCCCCCATGTCCAGGGAGAAAATGGTCTTTTCCTGGAGACTCTTGGGCACGTCCTTCTTCACAATTCGCTGGGCCAGCCCCTCGGCGATGGCGGTCTTGCCCACGCCGGGCTCGCCGATCAGCACCGGGTTATTCTTGGTCTTCCGGGAGAGGATGCGGATCACATTCCGAATTTCCTCGTCCCGGCCAATGACCGGGTCCAGCTTCTGCTCTCTCGCCCTTTTCACCAGGTCCGTGCCGTACTTTTCCAGGGCGTCGTAGGTGCCCTCCGGGTTGTCCGTGGTCACCCGCTGGTTGCCCCGAACGCTTTGCAGCGCCTGGAGGCACCCCTCCTTGGTGATTCGGTAGGTTTGCAGCAGCTGCTTCACCGCCCCCTGGGCGGTATCGCACAGGCCCAGGAACAGATGCTCCACCGAGACGAAGGAATCCTTCATGGCGTCAGCCTGCTCCTCGGCGGCCCGGAGGGCGGCGTCCGCCGCCGCGCTGATGTAGAACCGGCCCGCCTCCCGGCTGCCCTGGACGGCGGGGAGCTTCCCCATCTCCGACCGGGCGGCGGCCAGGAGGCTCTCTACGCTGACGCCCATTTTTTTCAAAAGCTGGGGGGTCAGGCCCCCGTCCTGCTCCAGCAGGGCGGTGAGCAGATGGATCTGCTCCAGCTGGGGATTGCGGTTTTCCTCCGCCAACCGCTGGGCGGCCTGGACGGCTTCCAGGGACTTCTGGGTGTAGCTGTCAAATTTCATGATACCCACTCCTTTTTCGCTTTTTAGCACTCTCAGCATTAGAGTGCTAATCCTTTTGACATTACTATACCCCAATTTTGAAAAATGTCAAGCCCCCAGGGCAAGAATTTCTTGCCAGTGGGGGCGGCGTTTGGTACAATAGGGAAAAGGAGGCGGGAAAATGCTGCTTTTGCGGGAATTTAGGTCCCCTCTGGGGACTTTGACGGCAGCCTGCGACGCCAACGCCATTACCGGCCTCTGGCTGCCAGGCCAGAAATACTTTTTGGCCGGGGCGGAGGACGCCGTACCGGGGGACGCGCCGGTATTTTGGGCTCTGGAGCAGTATTTGGCGTCCTATTTTGCCGGGGAGGCCCCCAAAATGGACCTGCCCCTGGCGCCTCAGGGGAGCGCGTACCGGCAGCGGGTGTGGCGGGCGCTTTTGGAGATCCCCTACGGCCAGACGGTGACTTACGGCCAGCTGGCGGAGCGGGTGGGGGGCTCCCCCCGGTCCGTGGGCGGGGCGGTGGGCCGCAACCCCGTCTCGATCTTGATCCCCTGCCATCGGGTGGTGGGCGCCGGGGGCAGTCTCACCGGCTACGCCGGGGGCCTGGACGCGAAGCGGTTTCTGCTCCGCTTGGAGGCGGAAGGTGGACGGAAACCTGACTAAAATTTCCCGCCGGGACATCCCCGGCGGGAAAAATATATTTTATGGGGTTCCGTCCGGTTCCTGGCCCCGCCGGGTCTGGGTGACTCTCGCCCCGCGGGCTACCGATTTTGTCACAAAAGCGCCGCTTCCCACCACGGCGCCTGCCCCAATTACCGTGTCCCCGCCCAGAATGGTCGCCCCGGAATAGACGGTCACGTTATCTTCCAGGGTGGGGTGCCGCTTTACGCCCCTGAGGGCCCCCGCGCCCTTGGTGGAGAGGCACCCCAGGGTGACGCCCTGATAGAGCTTGACCCGGCTGCCGATCACCGTGGTCTCCCCGATGACGATGCCCGTGCCGTGGTCCATGAAGAAGGACTCCCCGATTTGGGCGCCGGGGTGGATGTCGATGCCGGTGACGCTGTGGGCCTGCTCGGTCATGATCCGGGGGATCAGGGGCACCCCCAGGGCCAGCAGCTCATGGGCGATCCGGTAGACCGAAACGGCGTACAGCCCCGGATAGGCCAAAATCACCTCGTCCCTGCTGCTCGCCGCCGGGTCTCCGGATAGCGCCGCCTGGATATCCGTTTCCAGTACCGCCCGAATTTGGGGGAGCCGCTCCATGAAAGTGCGGGTCATTTCCCGGGCACGGTTCGTCTCCGCCCCGCACCGCCGGAGCGCCGCGGCGATCTGGCCTTCCAGGCGGAAAGCCACATCCTCCATGGCGTTTGCCGGGCAGTCCCCGTAATAGCCGGGGTAGAGGAACGTCAGCAGCTCTTCCAAAGCTTTAAGGACGGCTTTTTTGTTCAGAGCCGTCCCCGCAAGGCGCTCCACTTGGGCAGCGTCCAGTCTATCCATGTCCGCTCCCCCTTAATCGTCGTAGAGGGGGGTGGAGAGATACCGGTCCCCGGAATCGGGCAGCAGGGCCACCAGGGTCTTCCCCGCGTTTTCAGGGCGCTTCGCCACCTGTACCGCCGCGTGCAGCGCCCCACCGGCGGAGACGCCCACCAAGATCCCCTCGCTTTTTCCAAAGGCTCTGCCGGCGGCGAAGGCGTCCTCCCCGGTAACTTCCATCACCTCGTCATAGATCTGGGGGTCAAGCACCCGGGGGACAAAGCCCGCGCCGATGCCCTGGATGGGATGGGGCCCGGCTTTTCCACCGGACAGCACCGGGCTGGCGGCGGGCTCCACCGCCACGATCCGAATTTCGGGATTTCGCTCCTTGAGGTACGCCCCCACGCCGGTGATGGTGCCGCCGGTGCCCACCCCCGCCACGAAAATATCCACCTGCCCGCCGGTCTGCGCCCAAATCTCCGGGCCTGTGGTCGCGCGGTGGGCGGCGGGGTTGGCGGGGTTGTCAAACTGGCCCAGGATCACCGCGTCCTCGATCTG
>CANQQU010000006.1 GCA_947626085.1 uncultured Oscillospiraceae bacterium | reverse complement strand
GTGGTGGAGCGGCTGCGCAGAAGCTACCCCCATGTGGACGGGGCCTTCGATCCCCAGGCCCTGTGGCGGTTCCCGGAGATCCTCTACCGGAGCCTGACCACCGGCAAACGGGTGTTCCCCACGGAGCTGTCGCCCGACTCCATCGCCGAGGGACTTCCCGTGCTGCGGGACTGCCGGCACAAGGCCTGGGTGTCCATCATGTACGGCTGCAACAATTTTTGCACCTACTGCATCGTCCCCTATGTCCGGGGCCGGGAGCGGAGCCGCCGGCCGGAGGCCATTCTGGCCGAATGCCGGGCGCTGATCGCCGGCGGCTGCCGGGAGATCACCCTGCTGGGGCAGAATGTGAACTCCTACGGCAAGGACCTGGACATGGGCTGGGATTTTTCCGACCTGCTCGCCGCCGTGGCGGAGCTGGAGGGGGACTTCTGGGTCCGGTTTATGACCAGCCACCCTCGGGACGCGGGGAAAAAGCTGTTCGACACCATGGCCGCCCATCCCAAGATCGCCAAGCAGCTCCACCTGCCCTTCCAGTCCGGCTCAAGCCGGATTTTGAAGGCCATGAACCGGCACTATGACCGGGCGGAATATCTAAAGGCCGTGGAATACGCCAAAAGCGTCATGCCGGAGCTGGTGCTGACCTCGGATGTGATCGTGGGCTTTCCCGGGGAGACGGAGGAGGATTTTAAGGAGACCCTGTCCCTCATCTCCCAGGTCCGGTACGACGCCCTGTTTACCTTTATTTTCTCCCCCCGGCCCGGGACCCCGGCGGCCGAAATGCCGGACCCCACCCCCAAGGAGGAGAAGAATCGGCGCTTTGACCGGCTCTGCGGCTTGCAAAACGCCATTTCCGAGGAGATCCACCGGGGCTACATCGGCAGGACCCTGACCTGCCTTGTTGACGGCCGGGAGGACGGCCTGCTCACCGCCCGGACGGAGGGCGGGCGCCTGGTGCGCCTGGAAGGGCCGGAGGATCTGATCGGAACCTTTGCCCCGGTCAGGATCACCGGGGCTAACACCTGGAGCCTGACGGGAACCCTGGAGGCATAAAAATGGAAGACGAAAAACTCACCCCCATGAAGCGCCAGTACCGGCTGATCAAGGAGCAAAACCGGGACTGCATCCTCTTTTTCCGCCTGGGGGATTTCTATGAAATGTTCGACGAGGACGCTCGGCTGGCGGCCAAGGAGCTGGACCTGACCCTGACCACCCGGGACCGGGGGAAGCCCGCCGAAGAGCAGACCCCCATGTGCGGCGTGCCCTACCACAGCGTGGATTCCTACATCGCCCGGCTGATCGCCAAGGGCTACAAGGTGGCCATCTGCGAGCAGCTGGAGGACCCGGCCACCGCCAAGGGCCTGGTGGACCGGAACGTGACCCGGATCGTCACCCCCGGCACCGTCATCGAAAGCGCCATGCTGGACGAGAGCCGGAACAACTACTTTGCCTGCCTCTGCGGGGATGGGATCGCCTATGGCCTGGCCTTCTGCGATATCTCCACCGGCGCGTTTTACACCACGTCCTGTGATGACGCCGCCCAGACGGCGGCGGAGCTGGGCCGGTTTTCCCCGGCGGAGGTGCTGCGCTTTGGCGCCGGCGTCCAGGACCCGGTGATCGAGAGCACCCTGCGGAAGCTGGGCTGCTGCCTGGACGAGGGCGGGGAGGGGCCCTGCACTCTGCGGGAGGCCCAGGAAATTCTAAAGGAACATTTTCACGCCGATCTGGCCCAGCACCAGGTGGAGGACAGGCCCCTGGCGGCCTATGCCAGCGGCGTGCTGCTGAAGACCCTCCGGGAACTGCAAAAAAATGACCTTTCCCACCTGCAAAAGCTGGAATACTACGACACCGCCCGGTTCCTGGAGCTGGATATGGACGCCCGGCGGAACCTGGAGCTGACGGAGACCCTCCGCAGCCGGGAGAAGAAGGGGTCGCTGCTCTGGGTGCTGGACCGGTGCTGCACCGGCATGGGCAGCCGGACCCTCCGAAGCTGGCTGGAAAAGCCGCTGATGGACCCGGCCCAGATCCAGCGCCGCCAGGGGGCGGTGGAGGAGCTGACCCGGCTGGCGGTGCCCCGGGGAGAGCTGCGGGAAGCGCTGAAAGCCGTGACGGACCTGGAGCGGGTCATGACCCGCATCGCCACCGGCGCCGCCAACGGCCGGGACCTGCTGGGCCTGGCCACCGGCTTTTCGGCCCTGCCGGAGGTCAAGCGGCGGCTGGAGCCCTTTCAGGCCCCGCTGCTGCGCCGCCTGGAGCAGACTGTCGACCCCATGGAGGAGCTGTGCGGCAAAATATTGGGGACGATCCAGGAGGAGGCGCCGCTGTCCATCCGGGAGGGAAATCTCATTCGGGACGGGGCGGACCCGGAGGTGGACCGCCTGCGGGCGCTGCTCAAGGGCGGCACCGCCGCCATGGCCGCCATTGAAACGGCGGAGCGGGAGCGCACCGGCATCCGCACCCTCCGGGCCGGCTACAACCGGGTATTCGGCTACTATATCGAGGTTTCCAAATCCTTTGCCGATCAGGTGCCGCCGGAGTACATCCGCCGGCAGACCCTGACCAATACCGAGCGGTTCATTACCCCGGAGCTAAAGGAGCTGGAATACCAGATCCTCACCGCCAAGGACCATTTGACGGAGCTTGAATACCGGATCTTTACCCAGCTGCGAGACGAGACCGCTCAGCTGGCGGGCCGGGTGCAGGCGGTGGCCGCCGGTGTGGCGGCGGTGGACGCCCTGGCCTCTCTGGCGGAGGTGGCGGTGCAGAACCGCTATGTCCGCCCCGAGATCCGCCTGGACGGCCGGATCGATATCTTAGAGGGCCGCCATCCGGTGGTGGAGCGGATGCTGACGGACAGCCTGTTCGTCCCCAACGACACCCACATGGACCTGGCGGGAAGCCAGGTGTGCATCATCACCGGCCCCAACATGGCGGGCAAGTCCACCTATATGCGCCAGGTGGCGCTGATCACCATCCTGGCCCAAATGGGGTCCTTCGTCCCGGCCAAGTCCGCCTCCATCGGCGTGGTAGACCGGGTGTTTACCCGGATCGGGGCCAGCGACGACCTGGCCTCCGGCCGCTCCACCTTTATGGTGGAGATGTCGGAGGTGGCCTCCATCCTTCGCAGCGCCACCTCCCGGAGCCTGCTGATCCTGGACGAGATCGGCCGGGGCACCTCCACCTACGACGGCATGGCCATCGCCCGGGCGGTGCTGGAATATGTGGCCGATCCCAAGCGCCTTGGGGCCAAGACCCTCTTTGCCACCCATTATCACGAGCTTTCCGACATCGAGACGGAGCTTCCCAACGTCAAGAACTTCTCCATCGCCGTAAAGAAGCGGGGGGAGCAGATGATCTTCCTGCGGAAGATCCTCCCCGGCGCGGCGGACCACAGCTACGGCGTGGAGGTGGCCCGCCTGGCGGGCCTGCCTGGGCCCTTGATCGCCCGGGCCAGAACCATTTTGTCTCAGCTGGAGGCCCAGGGCTCCGTGTCCCGGCAGCAGCCCGCCCCGGAGCCGGAGGCCCAGGTGAGCATGTTGGACCTGAAAGGCCAGGAACTCTACAGGGCCCTGTCCGCCCTTTCCGTGGAGACCCTGACCCCCATCGAGGCCATCAACGAGCTTTATAAGCTGAAAAAAATGCTGGAATAGGAGGGCGCTATGGATGGAATCAAGCCGCCGGGCCCCGATATGACGCCCTGGGAGCGGAGCTGGGGGATCCGGTATCTGCTCTTTCAGCTGATCTTTTTGCCTCAGATTCTGGTGCTGCTGAACGATCTGACCGGCAGGCTGCTGTCCACGCCCTGGCTAAACGTGGTGTTTTTCACCGTGAATTTTGGGGCGGTTGGGTGGATCTTCCGGGACTTTTGGCGGAAGACCTTTCAGGAGCTGCCCCAGACCTGGAAAAAGAGCCTGGTCCTGGCGGCGCTGGGCCTGGGGACGTACTATCTGACCGCCCTGGCGCTGGACTGGATCTTGACACGGCTCTACCCCGGCTTCGGGAACGTCAACGACGCCTCCGTGTACCAAAGCGTCCAGCTGGAATATCTGCCCATGGCCTTCGGGACCGTCTTCCTGGTGCCCGTGGCGGAGGAGAGCCTGTACCGGGGGGTGGTGTTCCGGGGATTGTGGCGGTGGAGCCGGCCCTGGGCCTACGCCATCTCCGCCGCGGCCTTCTGCGCCGTCCATGTGCTGAGCTATGTGGGGCGGTACGAGCCCGCTCTGCTGGCGCTGAATTTCCTGCAATACCTGCCCGCGGGGCTGATCCTGGCCTGGGCCTATGAAAAGAGCGGCTCCATTGCCTGCCCCATCCTCATCCACATGGGGGTGAACGCCTGGGGCATGTTCTCCGTCCTGACTGCCCCCTGAAAGGAGGAAGTATGCCGAAAATCATTCAACTTTCCCCCCAGATCGCCAACCTGATCGCCGCCGGCGAGGTGGTGGAGCGGCCCGCCTCCGTGGTCAAGGAGCTGCTGGAAAACGCGGTGGACGCCGGAGCCTCCCAGATCACCGTGGAGCTGCGGGACGGGGGCATGACCTTCCTGCGGGTGACGGACAACGGCTGCGGCATGACCCCCGAGGACGCCCGCACCGCCTTCCTCCGCCACGCCACCTCCAAGCTGCGGCAGGCGGAGGACCTGGCCGCCATCACCACCATGGGCTTCCGGGGGGAGGCCCTGGCCGCCATTGCCTCCGTGAGCCGGGTGGACCTGCTGACCAAGACCGCCGGGAGCCTGGCGGGGGTGAGCCTCCACCTGGAGGCGGGAACCGTCACCGAGGAGAGCGAGGCTGGCTGCCCGGAGGGCACCACCATTCTGATCCGGGACCTGTTTTTCAACACCCCCGCCCGGATGAAATTCATGAAGTCCGACACGGTGGAGGGCAGCCGGTGCGCCGCCGCCATCCAGCTCCAGGCCCTGGCCCACCCGTCCGTCGCCTTCCGGTTCCTCAAGGATGGGAAGGAGGTCCTCTCCACCCCCGGCACCGGCAGTCTGATGGACGCGGCATACAGCGTCTACGGCAAGAGCTGGGCTTCCATGGTGCCGGTGGAGAGCCGCTGGGAGGGATACAGCTTAACAGGCTTTGTCTGCAAGCCCAGCGACGCCCGGCCCAGCCGGAATCAGCAGACCTTTTTTGTCAACGACCGGCCGGTGAAGGACCGGCTCCTGACCACGGCGCTGGAGGAGGCGTACCGCAACCAGCTGATGGTGGGCAAGTTCCCCGCCTGCCTGCTGCACCTGCGCCTGCCCCCCGGAGTGGTGGACGTCAACGTTCACCCCGCCAAGACAGAGGTCAAATTTCTAAACGAAAAGGCGGTTTTCGACTGCGTGCAGTACGGGGTCCTGGGAGCATTGAACAAGGCCCCGGACCGGCCCCAGGTCCAGTTTTCGGCCCAGCGGGCCCAAAAGGCCCAGCCGGTCCAGCAGGAGCCCCGGAAGGACTTTTTCAAGACCGTGACTCCGGCGGAGTTCCGGGCTTTTTCCCAGACCCTCCGCGCCGCCCCCGCGCCGGACCCGGTATCCGCCGCCGCCACGGCCTCCAAGCTGCCCCTGCGGCAGCAGATTGCGATTCCCAAGCCGGAGAACCCCGGTCCCCAAAGGCGCGTCCTGGGGGCGGCCTCCGTGCCCGCTGCCGACCCGGAACCGGCCCCCCAGATCGTCCCGCAGCCGGTCCCTGAGCCGGAGCAGACGGCCCTGCCCATGCCGGAGGAGGCCCCCTGGCGTCTGGTGGGGGAGCTGTACCATACTTATTTGATCGTGGAGCAGGGGGAAAACGCCTATTTGATCGACAAGCACGCCGCCCATGAGCGGATTCTCTTTGACAAGCTCCGGGCCAACCAGGAGCCCATCGCCTCCCAGACCCTGTTGACGCCCATCAGCTGCCGACTATCCCCCGGAGAAGCGGGGGAGCTGCTGGAAAACCGGGCCCTGCTGGCGGAATTGGGCTTTGAGATCGACGAGTTTGGGGAAAATACGGTGCTGCTCCGGCAGATCCCCATGGACCTGTCCGAGGCCGACGGGGAGGAGGCGGTCCAGGCGCTGGCTGCCGATCTGCTCAACGGCCGCCGAGCCAAGGCGGAGAACGTCCGGGACGAGCTGCTCCACACCGTGGCCTGCAAGGCCGCCATCAAGGCCGGCTGGCACACCGACGAGCGGGAGCTGCTGGCCCTGGCGGAGCAGGTCATGGCCCGGGAGGACCTGAAGCACTGCCCCCATGGCCGGCCCATCTGCGTCACCCTCAGCAAAAAGCAGCTGGAAAAGCAGTTCAAGAGGACCTAGGCCATGGGACATAAGGGCTTGAACGGAAACCAGCTCAAGGTCATCGCCATCGCCGCCATGACCTTGGATCACTTCACCGACGTTCTTTTTCCCGGCTATCCCACGGAGTGGTATTTTCTGGCGATCCACCTCCTGGGCCGGCTGACGGCCCCCATCATGTGGTTTTTCGTGGCGGAGGGGTATCACTATACCCACGACTGGAAAAAATATTTCGGGCGGCTCCTGGGCTTTGCCCTCCTTTCCCACTTCGCCTACAATTTTGCCTTCGGCATTTCCTTCGTGCCCTTCCGGGCGTCGGCCTTCAACCAGACCAGCGTTCTCTGGGCCCTGGCCCTGGGGCTGCTGGCCCTGGCGATCTCCGAGGGGAAGCTGACTTGGTTCCAAAAGCCGTGGCAGCGGGTTCTGGGGGTCATGGGCTGCTGCGTCCTGGCCTTCCCCGCCAACTGGAGCAGCCCCGCCGTGATGGCCATCGTCTCCATGGGCTCCAACCGGGGCAATTTCAAAAGGCAAATGGCGGGGATGCTGCTCTGGGCCGGGGTCTACGCCCTGGTGTACTTCCTGTTCATTGACCGGGTCTATGGTATTTTGCAGCTGGGCGTGGCGCTGACCATCCCCCTGCTGGCCCGGTACAATGGAGAGCGGGGGAGCTGCCGTTGGCTGCCCAGGTTTTTCTACTTTTATTATCCCGCCCACCTGTTCCTCTGCGGGCTGATCCGTCTTGCCCTCTGGGGGAATGTGGGCGTGCTGGTGGGGGCGTGAGACGATGAAAAGAGTCATCTGCATCGCCGGCCCCACCGCCTCCGGCAAGACCGCCCTGGCGGTCTCCCTGGCCAAGGAGTTAAATGGGGAGGTCCTCTCCTGCGACTCCATGCAGGTCTACCGGGGCATGGACATCGGCACCGCCAAGCCCACCATTGACGAAATGGATGGGGTCCCCCACCATATGCTGAGCGTTGCGGACCCGGAGGAGGATTTTTCCGTCAGCAGGTTCTGTGCCCTGGCGGAGCCTATTTTGAAGGACATCCTGGCCCGGGGCCGGACGGCCATCCTGGCCGGGGGTACCGGACTGTACATGGACGCTCTGATCCGAGGCGGGGATTTCGCCCCCGCGCCGGTCCCCGGCCTCCGGGAGGAGCTGGAGGCCCAGGCGGAGCGGGCGGGAATGGAGGCCATGTACGCCCGCCTCCGGGACGTGGACCCGGAGACCGCCGCCCGGCTGTCCCTCTCCGATAAAAAGCGAATCCTTCGGGCTTTGGAAGTGTATTTGCAGACTGGCAGCACCATCACGGCCCACAACCGCCGGACCCAGACCGTCCCGCCCAAATACGATCCAATCTGGCTGGGGCTCACCGCCGCGGACCGGCAGGCGCTGTACCGCCGGATCGACGCCCGGGTGGAGCAAATGGTGGAGCGGGGCCTGCTGGAGGAGATCCGGGGCCTGCTTGCTTCCGGGGTGCGCCGGGAGGCCACCGCCATGCAGGCCATCGGCTACAAGGAATTTCTGGCGGTGCTGGACGGGGTGGAGCCCCTTTCCCAGGCGGTGGAGACGGTCCAGCGCTCCAGCCGCCGCTACGCCAAGCGCCAGCTCACCTGGTTTCGCCGGAATCCGGCGATCCGGTGGATCTCCTGGGAGGAGGACGACCCTCCCGCAAAAATTGTTGCGTGCGCCCGACGGATTCTTCACGAATCCGACAAGTGAAATCTGCTACCATATGGGTATCCCAAAAGAAAGAAGGTATCCATATGTCTGAGGCAGTCAAGGAAGCCGTCAATTTGCAGGACGCGATTTTGCGGGAGGTGCGTCGGGATAAGGTCCCGGTGACATTGTTCCTGATGAACGGGTTCCAGCTTCGGGGTGTCATCGTTGGCTTTGACAGCTATGTGGTGGTGCTTCTGTCGGATGGCAAGCAGCAAATGATCTATAAGCATGCCATCTCCACCCTTGCTCCCTTCCGCCCGCTGAAGTCGGCGGCGCCGGGGGCGTGAATCTCAGGGCGGCGGGGCTCCTGCCGCCCTGTTCATTTTTGGAAGAAAGAGAAAGAAGGGGTCCCATGTCAATCGCGGAAAATGTGGCCCGGGTCCGGGCCCGGATCGCCCAGGCGGCGCTGGCCGCCGGAAGAAAGCCGGAGGAAATTCAGCTCTGCGCCGCCACCAAGATGAATGACGCCGCCGCCGTCCGGGAGGCCATCGCCGCCGGTGTGGACTGCTGCGGGGAGAACCGGGTCCAGGAGCTGGTGCAGAAAAGCCGGGAGAACGCCTACCTTGGGGCGCCGGTCCACTTTATCGGCCGGCTGCAGACCAACAAGGTCCGCCAGGTGGTGGGCAAGGTCGCTCTGATCCAGAGCGCCGACCGGCTCCATCTGCTGGAGGCCCTCCAGGCCGAGGCCGCCCGGCAGGGCATTGTCCAGGACATTCTGCTGGAGGTCAACGTGGCGGGGGAGGAGAGCAAAGGGGGCTTTGCCCCGGAGGAAATCCTGCCTCTGGTGGAAAATTTCGGCCGCTTTTCCGCGTTAAGGGTGCGCGGACTCATGACCGTCCCCCCGATCTGCCAAAATTCGGGAGAGAATCGCAAATTTTTTCAAGAAATTTTAGACCTTTCTGTTGACATTGGGGCAAAAAAATACGATAATGTATGTGTAGATATTCTGTCCATGGGGATGTCCGGGGACTTCGCGGACGCCATCGCCTGCGGAAGCACCATGGTGCGTGTAGGGACTGCGATTTTCGGTCCCCGGCGCTACGCCGCGCCCCAGCCATAGAATGATGGAACATACTAGGAGGATATATCAATTATGAGCTTTTGGGACAATGTAAAGAAATTCACCCAGCCCTACGCCGACGACGATTACGATGATTACGACGACGAAGACCCGGTAGACTACGCCGACGACGACCAAGAAGATCCCGCTCCCCGGCAGGGCCGCCGTGGGTCGGCCTTTTCCCAGTCCACCGCCCAGCAGGATCCTACTCCGGACTTTTCTACGTCTACCACGGTTTCCACAGCTTCCAGCGCGGCTTCCGTTTCCGGCAGCTCCAGCCTGGGCAGCAGCGGCTTTTCCGGCCAGGTCCTGAGCATGGGCTCCTCCGGCAGCAAGCAGGAGGTCGTTCTGTTCCATGCCAAGGCCTTTGACGACGCCGCCCGGGCGGCGGACGATCTGCGCAGCCGGAAGGCCATCATTCTCAACATGGAGAATGTGGACAAGGCCCTGACCCGCCGGGTGGTGGATTTCCTGTCCGGCTGTGTCTACGCCGTGGACGGGAAGGTGAAGAAGATCGCCCAGTCCACCTATCTCTTCTGCCCCCACAGCATGGATATCGTCGGCGACCTGGAGGCCTTCCAGGGCGAGGTTGAGAGTTACATCTGATTTATCAAGGAAGGATCGCGCTTATGATTACACCGCAGCAAATCGATCAGGTCTCCTTCAGCCGCGCTACCTTCGGCGGCTATGATATGCAGTCCGTGGACGAGTTTTTGGAGCCGCTGACCGAGGATTATATCACCCTTTACAAGGAGAACGCCCTGCTCAAGAGCAAAATGCGGGTCCTGGTGAGCAAGCTGGAGGAGTATCGGAAGAACGAGGCCAGCATGAAGGACGCCATTGTCAACGCCCAGAAGACCTGCGACCGGATGGTGAAGGACGCCGAGGCCAAGTGCGCCAAGATGCTCAGCGACGCCAACGCCGCCGCGGCGGAGAACGCCCGGAACGCCGACGGCCTGATCGCCGCGGAGAACGCCCGGGTGGACGACGCCCGCCGGGCTGCCAGCGCCAAGATCGACGAGATCGAGGAGCAGCTCCGGGCCTGCATCCAGGCACTGGACCGGATCAAGGAGGCCAACAAGCCCCTGACTCCTGCCCCGGCTACCACTGCCGCGCCGGCAGCCCCCGCCGCGCCTGCCGCCCCCGCTCAACAGGCCTTTGACTATGAGAAGACGGCGCGCCCCGCGCCGGCCCCCAAGCAGCCGGACCCGGCGGACGCCGTAGCGGACGAGATCGCCCACACCCTGGAGTCCCTGGTGGGCACCACGGAGGAGTCCGCGCCCAAAGCGGCCCCCCAGCATCCCACGTCGGACACCACCAGCAAGTTTACCAATCTCCGGTTCGGGCGGAATTACGACCCCACCCACAACAACAAGAAATAACCGCAATGCCATGACGAGGACAGGCGGTTTGGCCCACCCCCTTCAGAGAGCTGCCGGCTGGTGCGAGGCAGCGGCGGAGGCCGGACCGTATCCCCTCCGAGCAGCGTGCCGAAAAGCAGTAGGCCACGCCGGGCGCGCCCGATACAGCGCGGCAAGCGCCGGGGCCTCCCCCGGAACGAGAGTGGTACCGCAGAGGTTTCGCGCCTTTGTCTCTTAATTTAGAGACAAAGGCGCTTATTTTATTAGAATTTCAGGAGGTCAACCCCAATGGATTACAAATCCACCATCATCACGCCGAAAACCGACTTTCCCATGAAGGCGAACCTTCCCAACCGGGAACCGGGAATGCTGCAAAAGTGGGAGGACATGGACCTGTACAACCTGATGCTGGAAAAGAATCAGGACAAGCCCCCCTTCGTCCTCCACGACGGCCCGCCGTTTTCCAACGGCGATATCCACATGGGCACCGCCATGAACAAGACGCTGAAGGACTTCATCATCCGCTCCCGGGCCATGATGGGCTATTTCACCCCCTTTATCCCCGGGTGGGACAACCATGGTATGCCCATCGAGTCCGCCATTATCAAAAAGAACAAGCTGAACCGGAAGGCCATGCCCGTCCCCGAGTTCCGCTCCGCCTGCGAGGCCTTTGCCGAGAGCTATGTCCAGCGGCAGATGGCCGAGTTCAAGCGCCTGGGAGCGGTGGGGGACTGGAAGCACCCCTACCGGACCATGGACAAGGCCTTCGAGGCGGAGGAGGTCAAGGTCTTCGGGGCCATGTACCGCAAGGGCTATATCTATAAGGGCCTGAAGCCCGTCTACTGGTGCCCCAAGGACGAGACGGCTCTGGCCGAGGCGGAGATCGAGTACCAGGACGACCCCTGCACCTCCGTTTTCGTCAAATTCCCCCTTGCCGACGACCAGGGGAAGCTCTCCCAGTTTGCCGGGGAAAAGATCTTCTTCGTGATTTGGACCACCACCATCTGGACCCTCCCCGGCAACATGGCCGTGTGCCTCCACCCCCGGGAGGAGTACGTCCTGGCCAAGGCGGACAACGGGGAGACCTATATCCTGGCCCAGGCCCTGGCGGACAAGGTGATGGCCATCGGCGGCTTTGACCACTATCAGGTCCTGGCCTCCTTCCCCGGCAGCTTCTTTGAGAACATGACGGCGGACCACCCCTTCCTGCCCAAGACTTCTAGGCTGGTGAACGCGGAGTACGTCACTATGGACTCCGGCACCGGCTGCGTCCACACCGCTCCCGGCTTCGGCGCCGACGACTACCAGACCTGCATGCGCTACGGCATGGACCTGGTGGTGCCCGTCAACGACCAGGGCCGCCACACGGAGTACGCCGGCAAGTACGCCGGGCTGACCACCGAGGAGTCCAACCCCATCATCCTGGAGGACATGAAGCAGAGCGGCGCGCTCTTCGCCTCCCAGCAGATCACCCACTCCTATCCCCACTGCTGGCGGTGCAAGAACCCCATTATCTTCCGGGCCACCCCCCAGTGGTTCTGCTCCGTGGACGCCTTCAAGGATCAGGCCGTGGCGGCCTGCCAGGACGTGTCCTGGACTCCCGCCTGGGGCCAGGACCGGATGATCAGCATGATCCGGGAGCGGGCGGACTGGTGCATCTCCCGGCAGCGTCGGTGGGGTCTGCCCATCCCCGTGTTCTACTGCAAGGACTGCGGCAAGCCCGTCTGCACCGACGAGACCATCGACCACATCAGCGCCCTGTTTGGGGAGCATGGCTCCAACATCTGGTTCGAGAAGGACGCCATGGAGCTGATCCCCCAGGGTCTCAAGTGCCCCCACTGCGGCGGCGAAACCTTCGACAAGGAGACCGACACCCTGGACGGCTGGTTCGACTCCGGCTCCACCCACTATGCCGCCCTGCGCCGCCGGATGCCCGAGATGTGGCCGGCGGACGTGTACCTGGAGGGAGCGGATCAGTACCGGGGCTGGTTCCAGTCCAGCCTGCTCACCAGCGTGGGCGCTCTGGGCCAGGGCGCGCCCTTTAAGCAGGTGCTGACCCACGGCTGGACCGTGGACGGCCAGGGCCGGGCCATGCACAAGTCCCTGGGCAACGGCATGGACCCCAACGACCAGATCAAGCAGTACGGCGCGGACATCGTCCGGCTCTGGGCCGGCTCCTCCGACTACCACGCCGACGTTCGCTGCTCCGGGGAGATCTTCAAGCAGCTGAGCCAGAACTATCTGAAATTCCGGAACACCGCCCGGTACTGCCTGGGCAACCTCTCCGACTTTACCGCCGACTGCCTGGTGCCTCCGGAGAACATGGACAGCCTGGACCGCTGGGCCCTGACCCGGCTGGACAGCCTGGTGAAGCAGTGCCGGAAGGCCTACCTGGACTATGAATTTCACACCGTGTCCCACGCGGTGAATGATTTCTGCGTGGTGGAGCTGTCCAGCTTCTACCTGGACATTTTGAAGGACCGGCTCTACTGCGACGGCCGGGACAGCCTCCGCCGCCGCTCCGCCCAGACCGCCCTGTATTATATCCTGGACAGTCTGGCCAAGGTGTTCGCCCCCATCCTGCCCTTCACCTGCGACGAGATCTGGCAGTCCATGCCCCACCGCCCCGGGGACGACACCCGGAACATCCTGCTAAACCAGATGCCCCAGGACCTGGGGGCCTATCCCCTGGGCGCCGAAGAAATGGCCCGGTGGGACAAGGTCATTGCCCTGCGCCAGGAGGTCAACGGCGTGCTGGAGCGGGCCCGTGGGGATAAGCGGATCGGCAAGGCCCTGGAGGCCCATGTGAGCCTGTCTGCCCGGCCGGAGGAGCTGGAGGGCCTGGACCTTGCCCAGCTGTTCATCGTCTCCTCCTGCGCCTTTGAGGCGCCTTCCGAGGGGGCTGTGACCGGCGAAAGCGTCGTCTATCCCGGCCTGACCATTGGCGTCACCGAGGCCAAGGGGGACAAGTGCCCCCGCTGCTGGAACTTCACCACCACCCCGGACAGCCGGGGCCTGTGCCCCCGGTGCGCCGCCGTGATCGACGAGCTGGAGCTGTAAATGCCTGATCTGGAGCGGATATAAGCACTATGAAGCGCCGCTGCCCGGGGACCAGGCCATTCAAGAAATGATCTCCCGGCTGTTTTTCTGAAAAAACAGCCCCTTTCCAAAGGCAAGTGTTTGAAAAACAGTTTTTTTGTTGAAGGGAAGCAATGCACAGAGTATAACATCTTCCTTTATGGAGGTATTTCTATGACGGACTTGGAACGGCGGACTGCCGCCATTAGATTTGCGGCGGACTGGAAGGCCCGCGGAGATGAGAAGCAGGAAACGCAGGCCTTCTGGCTGGCGTTGCTGCAAAAGGTCTACGGCGTCCAGGAGCCGGAAAAGTATGTTTCCTTTGAGCTTCCTGTGAAGCTGGACCACACCAGCTTCATCGACGGTTATATCCCGGAGACCCGTGTGCTGATCGAGCAGAAGGGACAGGATATCGACCTATCCAAGGGCTACAAGCAGTCCGACGGAAGTATGCTCACCCCCTTCCAGCAGGCCCGGCGCTACGCCGGGTACCTGCCCCACGACCAGAATCCCCGGTGGATCGTGGTGTGCAATTTCCGTGAGTTCCGCATCCATGACATGAATCGGCCCAACGATGAGCCGGAAATTTTGCTGCTGGCGGACTTGGAGAAGGAATATGACCGGCTGGATTTCCTGGTGGACACAGGCAAGGAGCGCATCAAAAAGGAAATGGCGGTCTCTCTCCAGGCCGGTGAGTTGGTGGGGGTGCTCTACGACGCGCTTTTGAAGCAGTACATGGACCCCGACGACCCGGAGACACTGAAAAGCCTGAATAAGCTGTGCGTCCGGCTGGTGTTCTGCCTTTATGCCGAGGACGCCGGCATCTTCGGCGGCAGGAACATGTTCCATGACTACCTGGCGCGCCACCGCGCCGAGGATCGACGGGCGCTGATCAACCTGTTTCAGGTACTGGACCAGGACATCCCCCAGCGGGATAAGTACATGGACAGCGACCTGGCAGCGTTCCCCTATGTCAATGGCGGCCTGTTTGCCGATGAGAACATTGAGATTCCCCGCCTGGGGGA
This sequence comes from uncultured Oscillospiraceae bacterium, assembly GCA_947626085.1. GTDB lineage: Bacteria > Bacillota > Clostridia > Oscillospirales > Oscillospiraceae > Faecousia. The sequence goes on along the minus strand of CANQQU010000006.1, from coordinate 48,161 downwards.
TGAGGTGCTGGACCTGATCTTGCGCCGGGCCAGCGAGGATTTCAACTGGAGCGAAATCAGCCCGACCATTTTCGGCGCGGTGTTCGAAAGCACCCTAAACCCGGAGACTCGTCGCTCCGGCGGAATGCACTACACCAGCATTGAAAATATTCACAAGGTCATTGACCCGCTGTTCCTGGACGGCCTACGGGCGGAGTTTGAGGAGATCGTGGCCACACCGGTGGAGAAAACGCGCAATGCCCGGCTGGAGGCGTTCCAACGGAAACTGGCGGGATTGAAGTTCCTGGACCCGGCTTGCGGCTCCGGCAACTTCCTCACCGAGACGTACCTGTCCCTCCGGCGGCTGGAAAACGAGGTCCTCTCTCTGCGGCACAAGGGCCAGATCATGATGGAAATGCTGAATCCCATCCAGGTGTCCATTGGGCAGTTCTACGGCATCGAGATCAACGATTTCGCGGTGACGGTTGCAAAGACGGCGCTGTGGATCGCGGAAAGCCAGATGATGAAGGAAACCGAGGACATTGTCCAGATGTCCCTGGACATCCTGCCTCTGCGGTCTTATGCCAACATCGTGGAGGGCAACGCCCTGCGACTGGATTGGGAGCGCGTGGTGCCGAGGCATGAGCTGAATTACATCATGGGCAACCCGCCGTTTGTAGGACATCAGTGGAGGACTAAAGAACAAGCAGAGGATTTAGGGGTGGTGTGCGCTGATATACCCAAAAGCGGAAAACTAGATTATGTTTGTGGGTGGTATGTCAAGGCAGTTGAATATATGCAAGGGACAACAATTCGCGCAGCCTTTGTCTCTACAAATTCCATTTGCCAAGGAGAATCCGTAGGAATCATGTGGAAGTTGCTCTTGACCAAGGGGATAAATATTGAATTTGCTTATAGGCCATTTGTGTGGTCAAGTGAGGCTAAGGACCAAGCGGCAGTTCATTGTGTAATCGTGGGATTTACATGTGGAATTTCCCATAAGCAAAAGCTTTTATTTGAGGCATCGCGGCCTACATATGTAGAGCATATCAACGGTTATCTTATTGATGCACCCGATATATTTATTCAATCCAGAGGAAAACCATTGACAGCCGGATTTTCCGAAATGAGTAAGGGAAGTCAACCAACTGATGGAGGATATTTATTATTATCAGAAGCAGAGCGGGAAGAACTGATTGCTGCCTATCCTTCTTCAACTTCCTTAATTAAGCGCTTTGTTGGGTCAAGAGATCTAATCAACAATGAAATCCGTTACTGCTTGTGGCTTAAGGGAGTGCCTCCTTCTCAGTATCGCCATATTCCGCCAATCATGGAACGCCTGAAAAGGGTTGCCGAGTCAAGAGCCAAAAGCCCGACAGCGTCTGTCAGGCGAGATGCTGAAAAGCCAATGCTTTTTACCCAGATTAGGCAGCCAGAGACAAACTATTTAGCTGTCCCAGAGGTGTCCTCTCAGAACAGGCGTTATATTCCAATCAGTTATCTCTCACCGGACTATATCGGAAGCAACAAACTGTATCTCATTCCCAATGCAAGCTTATATATGTTTGGTGTACTCATTTCCAATGTTCATATGGCATGGATGCGAGTTGTGTGCGGTAGGCTGAAGAGTGATTACAGTTATTCTCCGGCTGTCTACAACAACTTCCCTTGGCCCACGCCTACTGACGCCCAGCGGGCAAAGATCGAGCAGACGGCGCAGGCTATTCTGGACGCCCGGGGGCTGTACCCGGACGCCAGCCTGGCGGACCTGTACGATGAGACGACCATGCCGCCGGAGTTGCGGAAGGCCCATCAAAACAACGACCGGGCAGTCATGCAGGCGTATGGATTTTCGGTCAAGGGTATGACGGAGAGCAAGTGCATAGCGGCGCTGATGCGGATGTATCAGACGATGCTGCGGGACTGATGTTGAGAGGAGATATTCATTGGATAGATTGTATAACTTGAACCTTTTTTCTCAGGACTTTATTATTGGCCGAGTACCAAGTAAATTGATTCTGCAAACCTTCGTCCAGGTCGGAGAAGGGCAGTACATGAAAATCTTGATTTTTCAAGCACTAAACAATGCTCAAATTGTCACTTTATTGGCTCTAGATGATCAAAATAAAATGATTGGTCCAATCAGTACAGACTATCTGCCAGATATTATCAATGCATTAAAAAGCATTCCATTTCCGGATAACTTAGACATTCAACTAGGGGAAATGTCAATTGACGGTATTGGACAATCTGAAAAACCAATATTTGTAAAGCTATCCCAATGTGTTTCTGCGCTAGTTACTTCGGCACCAACGACCGCAACAAAGACAGATATCAAAATAGAATTGATTTTGGGAAAACAATTGGAAGTAGCTAAATTCTGTTTTGCAGCATTTGATGGGATCAACACTCATGTCCATTTTGACTTATTAGAAGAAGATTTAAAAAGCTGTCCTGCTTGGGGAATCTTGTCAAAAATACGCTTTTACATAGATGGGCAATTTGCTGGCGACTATTATGCCCAGATTGCCACAATAAGCAGCTGTAACACTATTTCTTTTTGGTGCCAAACCAAAATTTCTTCGGTTCTTGACAGAAAGATGATGGTAAAAACCCATATTGAAGGATTTAATATATTTGAAATCAGTGATTTTATCGTTTCCTCGGCTGGACTACTTAATTGCGTTTCTATTCCAGACGATTTTTTAAAAGCTCACAAATGGTATACACTTATTGTGCCTGTTGTTGGACTAGAGTTAGATAGTGAATTCGGCCTTGGCTGTGTGGAATTCTGTTTGCCAGAAAACGAGGAAATTCGAAGAGCAATAAGTTTTGAAAATGCGTTAAGGTCATTCCAAACATATGCACTTGTTCATATCAATAGTGAAAAAATGTATGCTGCTTATGAGCAAGGAAAGCGTCAAATTGAACAGGCTCTAGATTTACTAGTAAATCTAATTAAAGATGATAGCCTATTGAGCGGCCACTCGCTTGGTAGTAAACTTATAGAGCGTAACATCAACCGATTTGAGAACAAAGTAGGTGTTGCCCCGCAGGTGTATATTGAATCACCATCAGCCCACGCCAAGTTTTCATTTGACTATTTTGAACGAAAAGATAATACTACATTAGTAGCGAAAAAACAGCTTTTCCCCGACAGACTTATATTGGAAAAACTCGAATTACTACTAATTAAGGCCAACGGGATGCAGGATGAAGAAATAACACCATTATTTAATTCGCTGAAATGGATAAGAAAAGCTTGGGATTCTGCGGACTACGAGGACCAAATTATTAGTGCTGTTATTGCACTCGAATTTATCATTTCAAAAGAAACAGATGCCCCACTGCTCGATAAATCAACTCGAAAAGAATGTGTGCGGGCAATTGAAAAAATAATTCGTGAAAAAATAGGAGAAAATGAGGGCTTTCTTGAAACGGTAATTAAAAAATTCCATCATTCATATACAGAGCCGCCATTTACGAATAAGCTTAAGAGCTTAATTAAACGACTTAATATTCCGGTTTCAGAAGAGGAAATGGCATTAATTAAATCCGCACGAGATCAGCGTAATAGTATTATTCACGGTAAAAATGAAATCCTTATGCCATCTGACGATGTATACAGACTTTGTGAATGTATCAGCAGAATAGCCTTTTATAAACTATATTCGTTGGAGGTGTGAGATGAGCGTACTAGAAAAGTGTGAGAAAATTGGAGTAGAATTGCGTTCTACTCCGGAGGGAGAACAAGCTCTTAAATATCTTAGACAAATAGAGAATATATCAGCCGACGAAATAGCCAAAGTGGAATTCTTTAAATTGATTAATAAGTACTCTTTAAAGCTCCATTTCTATGCCGTTGAGAATGCAATTGATATTTTCAAGGCAAATGATAGCAACTCGGAGATAAAGTGGCTCGTTGACTCTGTGCTATCAATCGAGGGATTGGAAGAATTTGGGGAATGTAATACTCGCCTGGGGGCGTTTGTTCAAGGATTAGACCATATTGCATTTTCAAATTCCGTCCATTATCAGCTTCCTAAAGATATTACAGCAACTGCAAAACTGATAAGGCTTTGTAATTCACTTACAGTCGAATGTCAACGTATCGATTGGCTCCCCTCGTTTCTTAAAGAATATTATACTGACCCTAATTTTAAAGAAGCAATATCTCGTTTTGACCAGTTGAGTGAATCCAAAAGAATTTTACCATTTAGCCGCAAAGATCGAATGATATCTAAAATTTTGAAGAAAGAATTTCCTGACTCTAAGACACAGCTGATACATCATCTTGTCAGAATACTGGCATACATTAAATGCGTTATTTTTGATTCATTTTATGATAATCTTTACGAAATACGAGAAGAGGACATTTGTTCGTATAGAGAGCTACAATTAACTGATTGCAAGTATATTAAGGCGGTATTAAAGCCTTCCTGCCGGATACTGGACAGTAATAGGGGATGGATATTAAAACTATGTAGCAACAAGATGCCAGCGAAATATGCACAATTAATTAGCAAACGTTTTGAGTTTAATAGTAGGGGATCTTCCTCTGTAACTATAAAAGCAATTCTATATCATGGGCTATAAAAAATGGCTATCAGTAATGCAAACTGATAGCCATTTTATGTGCCTGGAACGATCAATCTAAAGGAAGCCGGACGGTCCCTTGTCATCACACAGAGCGTTTTTATACAATACACGGTTTTACAGGACTCCGTGAAAGGGGGGGTACTGATAATTTCCGCCTTAGCCGGACACGCCGGAGCCGCCCTCCGGGGGGAAATACAGGTCCAGGTCCACGTCCCCCTCGATGCCAGGCACCTGCCCGGTGCAGGAGTACTGCCACAGCTGGAGCCGGTAGGGATAGGTCATCCGCTCGGTGTACATGGCCAGCCAGAACCCGAAATCCTTCAGCTCCGACAGGTTCAGCAGATCCCGGGCCTGGTTCTGGTTGAAGTAGAACACCGGCTGATACCCCTTGGCCTCCACCAGCTCGCAGAAGATGCGGGTGCAGGCCGTCAGCTCTTCCCGGGTCAGGTGGCTTGCCCGGGAGGAGTCCCCCATGTACTCCCAGTCAAAGACCACGGGCATCTCCACATCCCAGTCCCGGATGGCGTCCAGAAGCATCACGGCCTCGTCGGTGGCCTCCTGGGTGGTGATGGCCTGGGAGAAGAAGTAAGCGCCCACCTTGAGACCGGCCGCCCGGGCTTCCTGGTAATGCTGCTGGGCCAGATCGTCCAGGAACAGCTCCCCGCTGGCGTAGGTGCGGTAGCCCACCCGGATAATGACGAACTCCACCCCGGCCTCCTTCACGGCGTTCCAGTCGGTGACGGTCTGAAATTCGGAGATGTCGATGCCCAGCACGCTTTCCCCGGCGGTACAGGTCAGGTAGCCGTCCCGGTACACGAAGTCCAGGGGGCCGTAGGGGTTGCTCTCCGGCGGGGGCAGGGTGGGCTCGGTGGGAGCCTCGGTAGGGACCTGGGTTTCTTCGGTGACGGTCGGCTCGCTGGAGGGGGCCTGGGGCGGAGCGTCCACGTCAAGGGCGGAGAACAGCACCAGGGCCGTCACCACCAGCGCCAGGACAATGGCCGCCACCGCCAGGATCAGCTCGATTTTTCTGCGCCGCCTGACCGGCGTTTTGGTACGTTCTTCGGTAGAAGTGGGCATGGGGACCTCCAATGGGATTCGATAAAATAACCTTTTTGTTCTGCTTTTTCCCCATTATACCACACCGCCGCCCCTATGGCAAGTTCATTTTCGGGGAGAAGGACGAACGGGAAGGAGGCCCCGAAATTTTGTGAAGGAAGTAAAAATCGGCAAGCCTCTAACGAGGATTGCCGATTTTTGGCAGAGGGTGAGGGATTCGAACCCCCGCAAACGGAGTCAGAGTCCGGTGTGCTACCGTTACACAAACCCTCTATTTTGGGCACGGATATAATTATACCCAAAGAGGGAAAAAAGTCAAGGACTTTTTTCCAATTCCGGCAAAATTTCCTGCCGGGAATAGTTTAACCCCCCAGCGGCAGGTTATACCACGCCGCCGGGGGAAATTTCAAGATTGCGTGGGCTGCAGGAACTGCTCCCAGGGAAGCGTCTGATTTTTAGGATAGCCGCAGGCGTCCCGCAGGCCCTGGCAGATCTGGGACAGCTTTTTCTGAAGAACGGGACTGCTGAAATCCTCGCTAGAGCCCAGCAGAGCGGCGGTGAACATTTCCGCCCGGTCCTCCTTAGGATAGCTCATGGCAAGGGGATTGAGGAAGGCCCGTTCCGCCCCTTCCGTCCAGCCGGCGGTTTCCTCCTCCGGCTGCTCCTCGTAGGAATAGAAGTATCGGGCGCCTTCGGGGTTCAGGGACTCCCATTGGTCATAGGCCAGGCTGTTGGAGACGATGAAGGTGTCCAGCGCGTGGCTCAGGCAGTGGCAGAATGCCTCCGCCTCTCCGCCGCCCACCGCCAGGGCGATGCAGGCGTCTCCTTGGGCCCAGTACTGGAGCCCCGGACAGGGGCCGGAGACGGAGCGCACCAGGCAGATGTGCAGCACCCCGGATTCCGTATCTCGGCTGACGGTGGAGAAGAACCCCTCGGGGAACCGGGCGAGGACCTTTTCCAGGGCATCCAGGCTCTCCTGGAACAGCGGGACCTGAAATTCAGGCGTTACCTGGCCGGCGGAGGGCTCCAGGCCCTCCACGTCCAGCCGGATATCCACGCCGTAGGTCTGGCTGATCTCCGCCGCCCGCTGCCGGCAGGCGTTCAGCCCGGCGGTATCGGGGGCCAGGGCGGTGTACCGGGGACCGGTGTAGACGGTCTGGCCCTCGATCAGGCTCAGCTGCGGATTCCAGAGGTAGAGTTTTTTCAGCCCCTGCTGATTCCTAGCCAGGAACCACAGTCCCTCCGTACCGGAGACGAAGCCCTGAATCTCGGTGAGTCCTTCCACACTGACCCCGGCGGTTCGCCGTCCGGTGGTCAGGTCGTAGAGCCAGAGCATGCTGACGCCGCCTTGGGGGGAGACTCCCACCAGGGCGTCCCGGCCCGGGGCGGGGTAGACCTGTTCCTCTTTGTTGTCCAGGTTCAGGCACAGCGGCGCCTCGTCCTTGCGGCCGAAGAAGGTCTCCTGGCGTTTGCCCTCCATCCGCTGATAGAGATACCAGTCCTCCCACCCGGCCAGCCGGAGAAGGGTCTCGTCGGTGCCCAGGGATTCCCCGGTCTCCACCGAAAGGAAGTCGGTATAAAATTCGGTATCGCTCTGGCGCACCTGGCAGACCAGAACGGTGTCGTCAAACAGACTTTCCACTAGCGTCAAGTCCTCGGTGGACTGGACGCTGACAAGCCGGGCGATCCCGGTGGCCATGTTCAGCGCCCGGATCTCCGCCCCGTCACAGTAGAAGGCGACGTTCAGCCCGGCGCCGATGATCGGCGGGGCCGTCACCGTCTCCGGCAGGTCCGCCCGGAAAATCTCCCGGAACTGCTCGTCCAGAAGCACCACGCTGTGAGAAACGCTGTCGTAGTACCCGATGCCCCGACTGTTCACCTGCACCGACTGGGAATTCGGGTCCAGGGGGCAGTCCAGCAGGACGGACAGCCCCACCGCTCCCTCTTCGCCGGTGAGCAGGGTCAAGGTGGTGCCGCTGCCGGAGGGATAGAAGACGATCAGATCCTCTCCCATGGCGGCGACGCCCAGGCAGTCCTGGCGCTCCAGGGCATACTCCCGCACCGCCCCGGCGGTCTGGGATTCCGTATGGCTGCCCGGGCGGTAGAGGGTGGTGACGGGCACGCTGGCCTGGGTGGGCTCAGATGTGGGCAGGGTCGTGGCCTCCGTGGGGGGAGGTGGCTCCCATGCGCAGCCGGCCAGCAGGGCCACTGCCGCCAGCAGCGCGGTCAATCGTTTCATACAGTGCGCTCCTTATCAAAAATGTGAAAGGAAAAGACCCCGTCCCGGAGGATCAGGCAGCTGTGTGTCCCGTCCTTGGGAATGGAAACGCTGCCGGGATTCAGACAGCGAATGTTCTCCACGGTGATATCCTGCTTTCGATGGGTGTGCCCGGAGAGGAAGACCGTTCCGGGGGCAAGGGGCGGCAGACGCTCCGGATTCCACAGGTGGCCGTGGGTCAGATACAGATAGCGCTCCCCCGTCCAGAACAGGGGGTAGTCCGCCATGCAGGGGAAGGGCAGGACCAGCTGATCCACCTCCGCCTCGCAGTTGCCCCGCACCGCCAGGATGCGGTCCTTCCACTGGCTGAGCTGGGCGGCGACCTCCTTGGGCCGGTATTCCGCGGGCAGATCGTTCCGGGGACCGTGATAAAGAAGGTCTCCCAGCAGGATCAGCCAGTCCGGCCGCTCCGCCTCCGCCAGCTCTATAAGACGGCGGCACCAATAGGCGGAGCCATGAATGTCCGAGGCGATCAGCAGCTTCATGACGTCCCTCCCAATATGGCCAGGTAGGCCTCCAGATCAAAGGGGCCCAGGACCGTGTCCTTCCGCAGGTACAGCGGATGGTGGGGATGGCCCTGCCGGCTCAGGGGCCCGGCCCGGAACCACCGGGCGCCGGCCTCCCGGCCCGCCTCCAGCAGTTCCGCCAGGCAGGCCCGCAGATAGTCCCGGCGGTCCACAATAGTGCCCCAGGCGGCCCAGACCGCCGGTTCCTTGCCCAGCCCCAGGGCGTAGCGGAAGGCCGCCAAATTCTCCCGGTGGAGGGCGGCGTTGCAGCTGCGCTCCATGGCACCCGGGTCCGTGGCCCGCTGGGCGTAGACGTTGAACATGAGGAAGCTGTCGTACCCGTTGCCCAGGGCGATCCGCTCCACGGATTTCAGGGTGTTGTCCAGGGCATCGGGCCGGGCGGTGGAGGGGTTGATGCCGATGCAGATCAGAGGATTTTTCCCCCGGGTGCCCAAAAGATACCGGTATTCCTGATAGGTGTTGGGCACATAAATCCAGCGGCCCACGTCATAGTCTGGGCTTGGCTGCTCCGCCTGGGCCAGGGCCTGGGCGAAGGGCAGCAGCTCCAGCTGGGCGGTGCCGCCCTGGGGAATGTGTGGCATTACGCTTCCTCCTTGGGAAACCAGCAGCTGTTGTCCGGGTCGTAGAAGGGGCAGTCCTCCTTCTTCCGTCCGGTTTGGCGAAGCCAACCGTCGAAAGCGGCGTCCAGGAAGGGGTACACCCCCGTCATTCGGCTCTGAAGCTGAAGCACCCGGCCGTCGGTGAGATAGAGTTCAATGATGGTGCCGCCGGCGGCGGTGTAGAGCCGCTGGGAGCGGATGTCCGCGAAGCGGTACACCGTATCCTTCTTCCCAAAGGTGGTCAGCAAAAAGGTGTCCTGGTCGTAGTAGACTCCGAAGGTCAGGTAGTATCCCAGCAGGACGGCCCCGGTGGCCATGAGGATGATCCCGCCCACAATGAGCAGCCAGCTCTGCCAGGTCAGCAGGGCCGCCACCCCCAGCACCATGACCACCAGCCCGCCGGCGCCGTAGGCCCGGTCTAAGCGGACGGAGAGGCCGGAGGCGTGCTGCTTTTTCCCCCGGAAGAGCTTGGAAAAGCCCTTGTCCGCCAGGAAGCAGACCAGGAAGGTCAGCGCCGCTACCAGTATTACCGCAGGCCAGGTCATGTTCTTCCCTCCTATGCCCAGAGGACCAGTCCGGCGGGCAGATCATGAGCCTCCGCCGGGACCTCCGGGACTACTTGAAAATCGTAACAAAGGGCCACGGTGGGGTGCCCGGGCTCCAGCGCCAGGAACCGGTCATAGAAGCCGCCGCCGTAGCCCAGGCGGCGACCCGTCCGATCGAAGGCCAGGCCGGGCAGGATCACCAGGGCGGTTTTGTCCGTGGCGATCTCCCCCGCCGCCGGTTCAGGGATGCCCCCAAAGCCCGGGACCAACGATGTCCGGTCCGTGACGTAGAGAAAGCGCATCTCCCCGTCCACGATCTTGGGCAGGGCCACCCGTTTCCCGGCGGCCCGGGCCGCCTCCAAAATGGGCAGCAGCCGCACCTCCTGATTCTGGGGATAGTAGCCATAGACGGTCCTTGCCGCCTGATACACGGCGGTTTGGGCCAGCAGGCGGCCCAGGGTGGCGCTTTTGTCCCGAATTTCCTCCGGGGTCATGGCCCGCTTTTTCTCCCGGATCAGGGCCCGCAGGGCCTTCTTATCCATCGGCGCTCTCCTTTTTCCGGAACAGCCGGAACCAGAAGAAGATGGCCAGCTGCCCTGGGATTCCCAGGAGGAACAGCCGCCACACCCGGACGTCTAAAAACACCCGGAAGGTGATATAGATGCTGAAAATCGAGCCCCACATGATGATGGAGATCAGGGCCCGGTTCCACCGGAAGTCCCGCCAGGCCGAGCGGAGGCTCAGCAGCACGATGCCGGTGACGGGGATGGCATAGGCAAAGGCCACGGCGGACTGCTCAAAGCCCAGGCTGGACAAAACCACATAGACCAGCAGCGCCACGAACCAGACCAAAATGGTGGAGAGCATGAGGATGATCCCCTTGTCGGCCTTGCGCTTCAGGGTTTTCTCCACCACCCGGCTCATGGCCTGCTCCACCTTGCCGGTGTTTTCCGGCAGGGCGTCGGGGTCGGAGAGCAGATCGTCCACTTTTACGCCGAACACACCGGCCAGCTGGATCAGGGTCATCACGTCCGGCAGGGACTCTCCCCGCTCCCACTTGGAGACCGCCTTATCTGAGTAGTTCAGCCGCTCTGCCAGCCCGGCCTGGGTCCAGTTTTCCTGCTTGCGGTAGGCGGCGATGTTCCGGCCCAGCCGGTTTTTCAGCTCCTCCGCGTCCAATGGCGATCCCCCCTAAAGTGCTTTTTTTCATTTTAACAGATTTTTTCCGCAAATGCAACCGTAATTCTCCCCGCGTCCTTCCCAATTTCCGCGGGCCCGGAAAAATGGGGGAAAGGACGTATTTTGTCTTGCGCGGGAATCCAAACTGTGGTACAATAAACTATATCCTATGCTTGTGTCAGGTGATTCTATGCTTGGGAAATATGTTCTTGTTTTTCTGGTGTCCATGCTGCCGGTGGCGGAGCTGCGGCTGTCCGTGCCCATGGCGGTGCAGATGGGGCTTCCCTATGTTCCCGCGCTGGTGGTATGCGTCATCGGCAATATCGTGCCGGTGCCCTTTATCTACTATTTTGCCCGGCGGTTTCTGACCTGGGGGTCGGAGAAAAAGTACCTGGGCCCGGTGTGCCGCTTCTGCCTGACCCGGGGCCACCGGGCGGGGGAGAAGGTGGCACAGAAAACCGGACGGTACGGCCTGCTCATCGGGCTGATGCTCTTTGTGGGCATCCCCCTGCCGGGCACCGGGGCCTGGACCGGGGCCATGGCCGCCAGCTTCCTGGATATCGGCGTCAAAACCACCTTCGCGGCGGTCTCCCTGGGGGTGATTATCGCGGGGATCATCATGTATCTGGCCAGCATCGGCGTGTTTTACGTCATTGGATTATAATTAGGAGGTAATACTATGGACTGTCTGTTCTGCAAAATCGCCGCCGGGGAGATCCCCTCTGCCAAGGTCTATGAGGACGATACGATCCTGGCCTTCCGGGACATCAATCCCCAGGCGCCCACCCACATTTTGGTGATCCCCAAGACCCATATCGGCTCCGCCGCCGAGCTGACCGAGGCCCACGCCGCCCTGGTGGGCCATATTTTCGCCGTTATCCCGGCGATCGCCGCCCAGGAGGGGCTGACCGGCGGCTTCCGCATTGTGTCCAACTGCGGGCCGGACGCGGGCCAGTCCGTGCCCCATCTGCACTTCCACATCCTGGGCGGGAAGGAATTGTCCCTGGAAATGGCTTGACAGCCGGGAAAAACGTGCTAAAATAGAAGCAGATCGCATTACAAACCATCTTCGGGGGGCCGGAGGCATCCGGCTGAGAGTGGGCTGACGCCGCCCTTACCCGTGAACCTGATACGGTCAGTACCGTCGGAGGGAAAGATGCTGTGTGGACTTTTTAAGTGTCGCATTGCGCCTGGACGGACTTGCAATGCGATACTTCTTTTTTGGAGGTTTGCGAAATGGCAAACGAAGAATTCAGTCCGGAACCCACGCTCAAGCGCGCCCCGTGGATCACCACCCGGGAGCTGGTGGAAGGGGGGCTGATGGTGGCCCTGGCCACCGTTCTGAGCTTCCTGAAGATCTGGGACTCCCCCTACGGCGGCTCCGTCACGGTGCTGTCCATGGCCCCCATCATCCTCTACTCCCTGCGCTGGGGCGTGAAGCCCGGCCTGGTGGCGGGGCTGGCCCATGCCCTGATCCAGCTGATCCAGGGCATGTCCGACGTGATGTACGTCCCCACGGCGGGGGGCGTCGCGGCGGCGATCATCCTGGACTATCTGCTGCCCTTCACCCTGCTGGGCCTGGGCGGGATCTTCCGGAACATCAAGTTCACGAAAAACGACACCGCCAATCTGATCCTGGCCGCCGCTCTGGGGGCCCTGCTGGTGACGGTGCTGCGGTTTGGGTGCCATCTGCTTTCCGGCGTGTACATCTGGTATGAGCTGGACAAGGTCTGGTACGCCGACGAGCCGGATCATCTGGTGTTCCAGGTGGGCTCCTGGGCCTTCTCCGCCATTTACAACGGCACTTATATGCTCCCGGAGATCATCGCCACCACCGTGGCCACCCCCATCCTGGCCAAGGCCCTGGAAAAGGTCAACAAGAAGTAAAAACGGGAAATACAGCGATTCCACAAAAGCGGCCATGTAGGAGCGAGAGGTTCCTACATGGCCGCTTTCACGTTCGATGCGCCGCGGCAAAAAACGGATTGACATTTTGCCGGGAAGGGGGTATAATGGAGCGCAACAGAATAGGACAGTTCGTGACCATCCTGTCGGTAAACAAAACTAGGGATTTTTGATGGGCGCAATGCGCCCATTTTTTGCTGGTTTGGGCGCGGACTGCGCCCATTTTTTCGTAAGGAGACACCATGATGGACAGAAAAATTTGCTTTTTGACCCAGGCGGCCCTGATCGCCGCCCTCTACACCATCCTCACCCACCTGCAAAATCTGCTGATCCCGGACTCCGCCACCTGGGCCATCCAGTTTCGGGCCTCCGAGGCGCTGTGCGTCCTGGCGTTTTTCACGCCGGCGGCCATCCCGGGGCTGGCAATCGGCTGCCTGGTGTTCAATCTGACCTATATCGGGGCCCTGCCCATGGATTTTCTGGTGGGGAGCCTGGCCACCCTGGGCGCTGCCTGGGCCATGTGGAAGTGCCGGGAGGTTCGCTGGAAGGGCTTCCCCCTGCTGGGGATGGTGATGCCCGCCGCATGGAATGGGGCGCTGGTGGGCTGGGAGCTGACAGTGTATATCGGCGGCGGCTTCTGGATCAACGCCCTGAGCGTGGCCCTGGGGGAGCTGGGGGTGCTGCTGTCCCTGGGATCGGCCCTCTATTTTGGCCTCAAGGCCCGGGGCCTGGAAAAGCGTATTTTTGGATAAGAATTGCCCCGCCGGCCGGCGGGGCAAAAATTTTTATCCTTCTTCCACCACGATCTCCCGGAGGGCGAGCCCCGGATTGCGGCGCACCGTAAAATCAATGGCCCAGAAGCTGGAAAAGACCAGCAGGTTATTGCCCCGGTAGTCCTCCAGCAGCTCCGCGTCGGAGCCCAGGTTCAGCTCCTCCAGGTCCCCGGGGTAGCTCTCGATCCGGCGGATCTCCTCATAGGGCAGGCTCTCCATCCGCAGGTCCACGCCGTACTCGTTTTTCATCCGGTACTCGAACACGTCGAATTGGAGCGTGCCCACCACCCCCACGACCACCTCCTCCATGCCGGAGTTGGGGGTCTTGAAGATCTGGATGGCGCCCTCCTGGGCGATCTGCTCCGTGCCCTTGACGAACTGCTTGCGCTTCATGGAGTCCTTGGCGGACACCCGGGCGAAGTGCTCCGGGGCAAAGGTGGGGATGCCGGAATAGCGGAACTTCTTCCCCGGCACGGTGACCGTGTCCCCGATGGAGAAAATGCCCGGATCAAAGACGCCGATCACGTCCCCGGCGTAGGCCTCGTCCACGATCTCCCGCTCGGCGGCCATGAGCTGCTGGGGCTGGCTCAGACGCATTTTTTTGCCGCCCTGGACGTGGTAGTACTCCGCCTCCCGGAGAAATTTCCCAGAGCAGATTCGCAGGAAGGCCAGCCGGTCCCGGTGGGCCTTGTTCATGTTGGCCTGAATTTTGAAGACGAAGGCGGAAAAGTCCGGGTCGAAGGCGTCCACCAACCCGCAGTCCGCCGTCCGGGATAGGGGCGGGGGCGTCATCCGCAGAAATTCCTCCAAAAACGGCTCCACGCCGAAATTGGTCAGGGCGGAGCCGAAAAACACCGGGCTCAGCCGCCCCCCGCGGACCTCCTCCAGGTCCAGCTCCCGGCCGGCGGAGAGCAGCTCCACATCGTCGATGAGCTGGGCGTGCTTTTCCGGCCCCAAAATACCGTCTACCTGGGGATTGTACAGGTCGATGGCCTGCTTTTCCGCCCGGTTCTTTCCGGAAACCCCGGAAAAAAACAGAAGCTGGCTGTTCTCCCGGTCGTAGACCCCCTGGAAGTCCTTCCCGGAGCCGATGGGCCAGTTCATGGCGTAGGTCTCGATGCCCAGCTCCCGCTCCAGCTCGTCCAGAAGATCGAAGGGGTCCTTGCTGTCCCGGTCCATCTTGTTGATAAAGGTGAAAATGGGGATGCGCCGCATGGCGCAGACCTTGAACAGCTTCCGGGTCTGGGCCTCCACGCCCTTGCTGCCGTCGATGACCATCACGGCGGAGTCCGCCGCCATGAGGGTGCGGTAGGTGTCCTCCGAGAAGTCCTGGTGGCCCGGGGTGTCCAAAATATTGATGCAAAAGCCGCCGTACTGGAATTGCATCACCGACGAGGTGACGGAGATGCCCCGCTGCTTCTCGATCTCCATCCAGTCCGAGGTGGCGGCCCGGGCGTTTTTCTTGCCCTTGACCACCCCGGCCTGGGCAATGGCCCCGCCGTAGAGCAGAAATTTCTCCGTCAGGGTGGTTTTGCCGGCGTCGGGGTGGGAGATGATGGCGAAGGTCCGGCGGCGGCGGATCTCTTCCTGTAAAGTTGACATAATATTCCCTCCAAAAATCAAATCGTCATTTGCTTGGAGGAACGGCTAAATTGGCCCAAAGTGACTCATAGTGCCTCCTGTTGGGGAAAAAGAATGGTTTTCCGCCTTATGGTAACACATTTTCCTGATGTTTACAAGGGGAATTTTTCATACCGGGCTGTGCTTGGAGGGCTTCACGTTCACGTCCTTGCCGATCTGGCCGGTGATGGGGCCCCAGGTCTTCTCAAAATTCTGGATGTCCCGGCGGATCAGGACCAGGATGTGGCTGTTCAGGCTCCGGCCCTCGTACTCGGCAACATAGCTCAGCTTGTCGAGCATCTCCTGCTCAATGCGGATAGAAACGCTTTTCACTGCCATAAAAAACACCTCAAAAATGGTTTTGGTGTGTTTATTTTATGGAAATTATGTGATATTATGTTCCAAATAGATATACAGTATATCTAAATTGGAGGGAACGCTATGAAAGTCGCGGTCATCGGGTCCCGGTCGCTGTCCGTGCCCGATCTAATGGACTACCTTCCCCAAGAAACCACCGAGATCATCAGCGGCGGCGCCCAGGGGGTGGACCGCTCCGCCAGGGATTGCGCCATGGAAAACCACCTGAAGCTGACGGAATATCTGCCGGATTACCGGCGTTTCGGAAAGGCGGCGCCCCTGCGGCGGAACATCACCATCATTGAAAACGCGGATCTGGTCCTGGCCTTCTGGGACGGGCGATCCCCAGGGACCCGGTTTGTTATCGAGCAGTGCGAAAAACGGGGGATCCCTCTGCGGGTCGTCTCTATTTTGGGCCAGGGGTAGAGAGCTTCCTCTTCCCCCACAGCCCGAGGAGCAGCAGCACCGGAAACACACAGCCCCAGGCGATGCCCGCCCGCAGGCCCAGGGAGCCGGAGAGGAGGCCCACATAGGTGGGGCCGCCGGAGCAGCCCAGGTCCCCCGCCAGGTCCAGCAGGGCAAACAGGGCCGTTCCCCCGGCGGGAAGGGCCCGGGCGGCCATGGAGAAGGTCCCCGGCCACAAAATGCCCACACTAAAGCCGCACAGCCCGCAGCCCAGCAGCCCCAGGACGGGGATGGGGGACCCGGCGATCAGCAGATAGGCCCCCAGGCACATGACGCCGCAGACGGCAATGCTTTTTTCCAATGGCAGCCGGTCCCCCAATTTGCCGTAGATGGCCCGGGACAGGCCCATCATGCCGGCGAAGAACATGGGCCCCGTCAGATCGCCCACCGTCTTTTCTACCCCCAGGGCCTCCTCGGCAAAGAGGGAGGCCCACTGGCTCACCGCCTGCTCGCAGGCCCCGGCGCAGAGCATCAGCAGAAACAGCGTCCAGAATAGGCCATTTTTCAGCAGGGTGGGCAGGCCCATTTCCCGCTGCCCCTCGGGCAGCAGTCCGGCGATGGGCACCCGAGTGAAGGCGAACAGGTTCCCCAGGGGCACCAGTGCCCAGAGGAGTGCCAAAACCGGCCAGTTCTCCACCCCAAACAGGGCGAAAAAGCCGGTACTCAGCAGCACCACGGCCATATGGCCCCAGCAGTAGAAGGAGTGGAGCAGGCTCATGGCCCCGGCCTTGTTTTCCGTGGGGCAGGCCTCCATCACGGGGCTCACTGTCACCTCCAGCAGCCCGCCCCCCAGGGCGTAGCACACCACGGCCACCAGCAGGCCCCAGTAGGGGTCCGGCAGCAGCCCCGGCAGGACCGCCAGCAGCACGAGCCCCAGGGCGGCGGCCCCGTGGGCCAGCACCATGCTGGCCCGGTAGCCCAGCCGGTCCACCCACTTGACAGACAGCAGATCCACCAGCAGCTGCACCCCAAAATTCAAGGAAACCAGCAGGGTGATCCGCTCCAAGGGAATACCGTAGCGCCGCTGGAAGGTCAGAAACAGCAGCGGCGCGAAATTATTGACGATGGCCTGCACCACATAGCCCACGAAGCAGGCATAGATGGTGGGGCGGTAGTTCTTTTCCATGTACACGTTCCTCTCAGAAAAAACCGGACGGGGACGCCGTCCGGTTTTTGTCAGATACCCAGCAGCTCCTTGAGCTCCTCCTTGGGCCGGTAGCCGATCACCTTTTCCACCTGCTCGCCGTGGTCCATCAGGATCATGGTGGGGATGCTGACGATCCGGAATTGGGCCGCCAGAGCGCCCTGCTCGTCCACATTGATCTTGCCCAGCACCAGGTTTTCGTTCTCCTCGGCGATCTCGTCCAGCACCGGGGAGACCATCCGGCAGGGGCCGCACCAGGTCGCCCAGAAGTCCAGCAGCACCGGCTTTTCGGACTTGGTCACCAGTTCCTCATAGTTTTCCTGGGTGATCTCATACTTGGTCAACGCAACCACTCCTTTGCTTGAGACTATCCACAGTATAACCCATTTCTCCAAAAATTGCAACGGTATTTTCAGCCTTGACAATTTCCTCGGGACCCGGGTATACTAAAAGCGGAGGAATGAATATGGATACCTGCAAAACCTGTCAAAATTGCGGCGGCTGCCCCGGCTGCCGGGGCAGCCTGGAGCTGACCCCGGGAGAAGTGGAAATGCTGAACAAGCTGGGGCAAATTCCCTTCCTGCCGGTGGCCCGGCGGGCCGGGGACGAGGAGCCGGTCTATCTGGAGGACGATCTTCGCCCGCCGGAGGAATACAGCCTGATCTTAAAGCTCCTGGAGCGGAAGGGCCTGGTCAGCCTGGACTTTGACCAGCCCCTGGCCCGCTTCGATTACAGCGCCTACGCCGGCTTTCCCCTCCGGGGAAGCGTGGCCCTTACCGCCCGGGGTCAGGGCGTGGTGGAGCTGCTGGAGACCCAGGGCATTACTTGAGCCGAACCCGCCGTTTTGAAAACGGCGGGTTTTTACGGCTCCTCCAGCGCCCGCCGGAGCTTTTCCAGGGCCCGCTTCTCGATCCGGGAGACGTAGCTCCGGCTGATGCCGATGGCCTGGGCCACCTCCCGCTGGCGGCTGGGCGCCCGCCCACCCAGACCGTAGCGCATGACGATCACCTGCCGCTCCTGCTCCGTCAGGCACCGATCCACCGCCTGGAGCAGCTCCTGCCGGGTCTCCCGGCTGCTGACCCGCTCCAGCAGGTCCTCGTCGTCGCTGACCACGTCCATGAGAGACAGGGCCGCTCCGTCCGCCCCGGTCTCGATGTAGTCCGACAGCGACACGTCCTGGCTGGACTTGCGCTGACTGCGGAAGTACATCAGGATCTCGTTTTCCACGCACCGGGCGGCGTAGGTGGCCAGCCGCACGCCCTTGGCCGCGTCAAAGGTGGTGATCCCCTTGATGAGCCCGATGGTGCCGATGGAGATCAGGTCCTCCTGGTCGGCGGTCTGGGTGTAGTACTTTTTGAACGGCTATCACGATAGGAAGGATTTGGGCGCTCAAAAGCGACCCCAAGCGGCTCTCCAAATTTCAGGTGTATTTCCAGGCAAATATGCTCCTTTGTACTCTCTTTTTTCACGATGATGCGGTCTAAAATGGTCGTTACCAGTTTGGAATCGATGCCGCCTTCAAATGTCAGCATCCCCTCCAGTGCCTCCTGTATCTGGGCAAGCTGGGGAGCGGTCATGGCGTTTCTCTGCTCCTCGCCCCGGAGCTCCCGCAAGGATTGCTCCAGCCGCGCCATCTGCTCGTTGAATCCGTCGTTTCGCTGTTTGAACTCAGCCTTGGATATCATGCCATCGATGCTCAGTTCCAGTAAACGGTCTTTTTTGACAGCGATGGCGTCGATCTCAGATTCAAGCCGTTGGATATCCTTGCTGTAGTCGTGCTCTTGGGGGACAGCCTCCAGGACGGTCATAACCGCCCGAATGATGGCTCCCCGGTCCTTTATCATAGAGGTAAAGATATCGGCCATGATCCGGTCCAGCTCCTCAGTACGAAGTTGTGGGGCGGAGCAAGCGGCTCGGCCACGGTTGCGGTAGACCCGGCACTGCCAGACCTCCTTGCCGCTGTCCAGGACCTGGCGGTGGAAGCTGGTCTGGTGCTCCTCGCAGATGAGCTTGCCACTGTAAGAATACCGATTGTGGAAGCTGGCGCCGTTGGCTCTGGCCCGAGCTTCGGCGCTGCGCCTTTTGTAGATCGCGTGCGCCCGATCCCATAGCTCCTCGGAGACGATCGCCGGAATCGAGGGATCGGGGTACATGATCCATTCGCTCTCATCCAGGAAAACCTTTCGCTTGGTGCGGTAGTCCACCGTCTGGGACATATTGGCGCAGTACCAGCCCTTATATTTTGGGTTGCAGAGAATATGCCGAATGGTCAGAACATTAAAGGCGTTTCCCTGTCTGCTGGTGTACCCCTCATCGTAGAGTATCTTGGAGATCGTTCGCACCCCCACGCCCTTGTTGGCATAGAGATCGAAGATGCTGCGGATGATGACCGCCTCCGCCTCGTTGATGGTGAGCTTGCAATCCTTTTTGTTGTAGCCCCATAGCTGGTCGTTCCCAAGCACATGGCCATTTTTGATGGCCTGCCGGAAGCCGAACTTCAGCCGCTCGGAGAGTTTCCGCACCTCATCCTGGGCCACCCCGGCCATGACGACCAGTCGAAATTCACTGTCCGAATCCAGCGTATTGATATTGTCATTTTGAAACAGTACACCCACGTCGTACTCCAGAAGCTCCTGCGTATACTTGATGCTGTCCAAGGTGGAACGGGAAAAGCGGGAGATCTCCTTCGTGATGATGAAGTCAAACTTGCCTGCTTTGGCGTCTGCGATCATCCGTAAGAAGCTGTCCCGCTTTTTGGTACTGATGCCGCTGATACCCTCGTCCACATACCCTTCCACATAGATCCAGTTGGATTTGGAACGGATCAGCTCGGAATAATACTGCACTTGATTTTCCAGACTATTGATCTGCTCATCCTTGTCTGTGGAGACCCGCGCGTAGAAGGTCACCCTCAGAGGCAGGTCGAAGATCGTCTTTCCGTTACGCATCTCATTGCGAATTCTGAGCACATTCATGTGCCGACACCTCCTTTGTCAAGCACACAGGATACCACAGAAGGGCCGGCAAGTCTATCCCAGAATGCAACAAATCAAGGGCCTTCAAATAGGTGTTTTTTGATAAAAATCCATTTTCCTGAAGCCGTTCCAGCAGGACACAGAGCAGCTCTCGCTGTGCGCTTTCCATATTGCATCACCCTTTTTGACATTATGAGCAGCAGTACAAAAAATGCCAGGCAGCAACCCGTCCAGCAGAAGGACTCTGTGTAGCCCTCGCGCTTCGCTATGCCGCCGCAGGCGCATTCCCGCGGGGAGTACAAGCAAGGCACAGCCATTTTCGGCGGCTGGCAGTTTGGGAAAATGCTTCTGCCCCAGGGCTGTCAGCTTCCGGATGGCTTCCATGTACTTCCCCCCGGGGCCGCCCCGTCACTTGGCAGGGCGGCCCCTATCTGAAATTTGATGAAATAACGTATCTTTGCCTGTATTCGACACTACTTCCCCAGGCAGGGCAGAAACATTTGAAACAGCGCCTGGCCCGCGCTCACGGGACTTTCACCCCTCCGAGATTCCGCTCCGAGCTGCCCGGGGAATCCCCGGACAGGAGTACCATCACCGGCGCTGTCATCGCGTATCAGACCCGCCACGGTCTGCCTCCCGGAAAAATGGACCCGCTCGCCGCCTTGCTTGCCTCATTGATGTGGTGTCCCACACAGGCGGGTCTTCGCGCACCTTCCGGTCCCGCTCGCCGGAGCAACGCCCCGGCACGCCGATGGATGTATTTCAGTTTCTGGATATTCCATTTTCAAGCTTCAACAGAGGGCCTCAATTTGTCCCTCTACTATATATCCGAGTTCGAGGCCGGTTTGATAACCAAAATCAGCAAAATTCTTCTAAAAATTCTCTGAGATGCAAGATTGCCTTGTGCCGTCGTTTGTTGACGTTCGGCTGGCTGGTGGAGATCCTCCGGGCGTACTCCCTTTCCGTCAGTCCTTCAAAGTAGATGGCCAGGATCAGCGCCCTTTCCGCCTCCGGGAGCGAATCGATGGCCCGGTGGAGCTGCTGGTACAGTTCCTGCCGGATCACCCGGTCCTCCAGATTATCCTGACTGGCCTCCTGTAACAACCCCATCTCCACAAGGGCATCGTAGGATCGGACCCCGTTGCGCAGCAGCTTCTCCATTTGCGTGCGCTCCTGCCGCGACATGCGGTAAAATGTACGATGGACCTCCTGACTCACCTCGACGGTGCCGTTTTCTGTCTTGATATAAAAATGCTCTGCCATAGGGCAGACCTCCTTTTCTGAAATTTGAGAATGGGAATGGTTTCATCAAATTTCAGAAGGAGGGCCGCGAATCCTATACCGGCATTGAGCCGCCGGCATGAAAAAACACGTTCCCGATTCCGCTGCCAAATTCCATTTGGTAGCGGGAGGGAACGTGTTGGTAATCAAAACGGCGTAAACAGTCGTTGGACTGCTTACGCCGAATTTCATGGGATTTTCCCTATTGCTGATCTACGCAGTGCATAGATCGTGGAAAATTGTTTGATCGATGGTTGCTTTCGATGTACCAAAGCATTTCAGACAATACCTAAAAGCTATAGCCGTTTTTTCTCACGCCCCGAGCCGTACATGGGCGGATTGGCGGACCGCCTGCTCCATGGCGCCCATTTTGCGGAGCATATCCTTCGCCAGGGCGATCTGGCACCGGGTCCGGACCAAATTGTGCTGGGGATAGTTGATTTTGAAATAGGGGTCCCCTAAAATGTAGTCCGCCAAAAACCGGGTGGCCAGCTCCGCCGTCAGGACAAAGGCGCTGAGGGCCAGGGTCTCCCGCTCCAGAGGCGTGAGGGTGCTGGCAGTCTCCTTCAAAAAGCCCTCGGTGAAGGCGTCGAAGACGGCCATATCTACGCCCGCCCTCTGGAAGTCGGGGGAATCCTCCTCCACATAGTTGGCGGCAAAACGAATGGCGTCCCCAAAGTCGTGGCCCACTAGCCCGGGCATGACGGTGTCCAGGTCCACCACCACCAGGGCCCGTCCGTCCTGCTTGTCAAAGAGGACGTTGTTGATCTTGGTGTCGTTGTGAGTCACCCGTAGGGGAAGTTCGCCCCGCTCCTGGAGCGCCGTCAGGCTGCACGCCGTCTCCCGGACAGAGAGCAAATACTCCAATTCCCGCTCCACCTCCCGGACCCGGCCCACAGGGTCGGCTTTGGCGGCCTCCAAAAGGGCTTCGTAGCGGCGCTTGGTGTTGTGGAAATCGGGGATGGTCTCGTAGAGCAGATCGCTGTCGAAGTCGGAGAGCTGATTTTGAAAAGCGCCAAAAGCCTCTCCGGCGTTGCGGACGATTTTCAGGTCGGCAACAGCGTTGTAGGTGGCGCAGGGGATGAAGTTGGTCATCCGCCAGAAGTTGCTCCCGTCCTCCACATAAGTCTTCCGGTCGGCGGTGTGGTGGAAGTGAAGGGTGAGTTGGCCCGGCAGCTTGGCCCGGATGTGTTCCGTGACCTTGTCGATGTTCTCCATCACCTGAACCGGGTTTTTGAATACATAGGTATTCACATTTTGGACCAGGAAGGACTTTTTCTTCCCGTCGGGCAGGCGGAACTGGACCTCGTAAGTATGGTTTACGTTGCCCATCTGGATGGTGTCATATCCTAAAAAGTCGCCTTCGATGCGAAACAGGCGGCAGACTTCCAATAGTTTTTCGTCTAATTTCATGTAAATGGCCTCTGTTTTATGTATTTTCTTCCCTGTTTCCGTACATTCTCCGGTAATAGGTCTGGTACTCACCGGAGAGGATTTCTTCCCACCAATCGCGGTGGTCCAAATACCACTGGATGGTTTTTTGGATGCCGGTTGGGAAGTTGGTCTCCGGGAGCCAGCCTAGGTCGGTATGGATCTTTGTGGGGTCGATGGCGTAGCGGAGGTCATGACCCTTCCGGTCGGTGACGTAGGTGATCAGGCTCTCGGGCTTGCCAAGCTCCTTGCAGATCAGCTTCACAATGTCGATGTTCTTCATCTCGTTGTGGCCGCCGATGTTGTAGACCGCGCCAGGGGCCGCCTTTCGGATGAT
Organism: uncultured Oscillospiraceae bacterium; assembly: GCA_947626085.1. Taxonomy (GTDB): domain Bacteria; phylum Bacillota; class Clostridia; order Oscillospirales; family Oscillospiraceae; genus Faecousia. The sequence continues at coordinate 25,111 of CANQQU010000006.1, read as the reverse complement.
CAGGTCGATGGCCTTGCAGTGGTCCTCCACATACAGCCAGTCCCGGACATTCTCCCCTTTCCCGTACACCGGCAGGGGCTTATTGTTCAGGCAGTTTGCGATCATCAGCGGGATCAGCTTCTCCGGGAATTGGTAGGGCCCATAGTTATTGGAGCAGCGGGAAATGGTGGCTGGGAGGCCGTAGGTCCGGTGGTAGGCCATCACCAGCAGGTCCGCCGCCGCCTTGCTGGCGCTGTAGGGGCTGCTGGTGTGCAGGGGCGTTTCCTCTGTAAAGAACAGGTCCGGCCGGTCCAGGGGCAGGTCCCCATACACCTCGTCGGTGCTGACTTGGTGGAAGCGCTGCACGCCGTACTTGCGGCAGGCGTCCATCAGCACCTGGGTGCCTAGGATGTTGGTTTGCAGGAAGATCTCCGGGCTCTCAATAGAGCGGTCCACATGGCTCTCCGCCGCGAAGTTGACCACGATATCCGGCCGCTCCGCCTCGAATAGCTGGTAGACCCCCGCCCGGTCCCGGATGTCCAGCTTGACAAAGCGGAAATTGGGCTGGTCCAGAATGGGCGAAAGCGTGGACAGATTCCCCGCGTAGGTCAGGCTGTCCAGGCAGAGGATGGAATCCTCCGGGTGGTGCTTCCGTTCATAGTAGATGAAATTGCCGCCGATAAATCCGGCTCCGCCGGTGACCAGGATCTTCATTTTCGTTCCTCCAAAAGGGAGAGGATGTACTGCCCGTACTCCGTCATTTCCAGCTCCTTGCCCAGCTTCCAGAGCTGGGCGCTGTCAATAAATCCCTGCCGCCAGGCGATCTCCTCAATGCAGGAGATGTAGAACCCCTGCATCTCCTGGACGGTGCTGACAAAGCCGCTGGCCTTGTGCATTCCCTTGGCGGAGCCGGTGTCCAGCCACACCATGCCCCGGCCCATCAGCGTCACGCAGAGCTGGCCCCGGCGGAGGTACTCATTATTGATGGATGTGATCTCGATCTCCCCTCGGGGAGAGGGGCGGACGTTTTTGGCGATCTCCACCACGTCGTTGTTGTAAAAATACAGGCCGGGCACGGCATAGTTGGACTTTGGATGCGTCGGCTTTTCCTCGATGGAGAGGACCTTGTGATCCTGGTCAAACTCCACCACGCCGAAGGCCTCCGGGTCCTTCACGGGGTAGCCGAAGATGGCCGCGCCGCACTCCTCCGCCTGCTTCTGGGCTTTCCACAGCACCGAGGAAAAATACTGCCCGTAGAACACGTTGTCCCCCAGGACCAGGCACACGCTGTCGGAGCCGATAAACTTCTCTCCCAGCAGAAACGCCTCCGCCAGGCCCCGGGGCTGCTCCTGGACGGCGTAGGAAAATCGAACGCCCAGCCGGCTCCCGTCCCCCAGGAGGGAGCGGTAGCTCTCCAGATCCCGAGGGGTGGAGATGACCAGGATGTCCCGGATCCCCGCCAGCAGCAGGACGGACAGGGGATAATAAATCAGGGGCTTATCATAAATGGGCAGAAGCTGCTTGGAAACAGAGATCGTGTTGGGATACAGCCGGGTCCCCTTCCCGCCGGCTAAGATGATGCCTCTCATTTGTTGTTCTCCAATCGTTTTTGGATCGTCTTGAACTTTTCAAAGGCGTGCTCGATACACACGTCCATGTTGTAATACTTAAACTCCGCCAACCGGCCGCACAGGACGATGTTGCCGTACCGCTCCGCCTCGGCCAGATATTGTTGGTATCGCTTCTGGCTGTCCTCGGTCAGGACGGGGTAATAGGGAATGTTTGCTTTCTCGTCCGCCGGGTCATAGGCCACCGGGTACTCCGTGGCAATCATGGAAACAGGGAGGTCCTTGTCCAGGCCGAAAGTGAACTTCTTGTATTCCGTGCTGCGGGTATAGCCCGGGGCCTGGGGATAGGAGACGATCTCCTCCGGGAGGATGCTCTTTTTGTTTTCATAGGTATACCGGATATCCAGAGAGCGATACGGCAAACGGCCGTATTTCAGGCCAAACAGCTCGTCAATGGGGCCGGTGAAAATGAGCAGCTCCACGCTCTCGCCGTCATAGGTAATGAGGTGCGCTTCATCGTCGAAACGGATGTGAGCGAGCGCATCAGTATTCAATCGGAGGGTGATGTTTTCATGGTCCAGCAGATTGCGGAAGATCTCCGTATATCCCTTCTTAGGGAGGTATTGGAAGTCCTTATTCAGATAGCGGGCGTCAAAACTCATGGCCATGGGCACCCGGTCCAGCACGCTGCGGTCGATCTCCTCCGGCTGGAGCCCCCACTGTTTGGCGGTATAGGTGCGGTAGGCCTTCTCAAATAACAGGCTCCCGTATTCCCGGATGTCTTCCTCCCCGCTTTCCAGCAGCTCCAAAATGGGCACCCGGTCCCGGCCCCGGAACGCCGCCCGCAGCTTGGCCAGCAGGGTCTCGGACCGCTTGGGGCCCGCCAACTGCTGAAGGGTGCGAAAGTTGAAGGGTAGCTGGACATACTCGCCGTCGATAAAGCTCAAAAGGTGGGTGTCGTGGGGGAACAGTTCGGCGTACTGCGACAGGTATTCGATGATCCAATACTTGTTGGTATTGAGAAAATGGGGCCCGTATTTCTGTACAAGGATGCCGTATTTGTCGTATTCATCGTACATATTCCCGCCGATGTGGGGCCGCTTTTCCACGACCTCCACCTGGCGATTACATTCCTCGGCGATTTTCCGCGCCAGAATACTGCCGGAAAAGCCGGTGCCGACGACGATGATCCTGCCCATTGTTTTTCTCCATTTCGTTATAGATTGTTTTTGACCCATGCCGCCGTTTTGAGGATGCTCTCCTTAAAGTCGGCGGTGCATTCAAAGCCCGTGTCGCGGTAGAGGGCGTCCAAATCGATCTTGGCATAATTCCGGCTGCTGTTGTCGTCCGGGTACGCCCCAAACAGGAGGGGCACCTCCGGGGCGACGATCTGTCCGATCTCCGTCACCCATTCCCGGAATGTACGGAGCCGCCGGTGCCCCACATAGTAGCTGCGGAGGTGGACGCCCTTTTCCCCGATGGCGTAAAACGCCCGGGCGATGTCGTCAATGTAAATAAAGTCGTAGGGGATGTTCCCCTCAATGAGGCGGGGGCTTTCCCCATGGACCAACTGCCCCAGGACCACATTGGCCAGCATCTGGGAGCGGTTCCGTTCTCCATAGGACATGGCGGTGAGGCCCGCGCTGTAGGCAATGCCGGAATTGGCGGCGATGGTCTTGCAGATGATCTCCGCGGCGGTTTTCGCGGCGGAGTAGACGCAGGTGTAGCGGGGGGACTGGCCGCTCATGTCGATGTGGTCGGCAACCTCGATCTCATTGTAGGTGCCTGCAAAGACGAACTTTTTGCAACCGATTCGCACCGCTTCGGTGATGGCATCTCCCGCGCTGGCGGCATTGGAGAGCTGAAGGCGGTAGTCCCGGAAAGCGTCGCCGAACACACCCTGCCAGGCGAAGTGGTAGAATACGTCGATATCCCGCTCTTCAATTTGCTCATGCAGGCTCCCATACCTTGTAAAATCCGCGATAATCGGGCGGAAGTTTTCCGCTCCGGCGTGCCGCTCCAGGGCCTTTTCGGAAATGTCAACCCCGTAGACGGTGATGCCTTTCCTCAGTAAAAGCTCTGTCAGCGCGCCGCCGATGAAGCCGCCGGCGCCGGTAACGATGGCCTTTTTCATGCGGCCACCGCCTTTCCGGCGGTGGGGAAGAACAGAAGATTATGCCTTACCCCCCCCCCGCGTTTTTCGGGGGTCATTTCGGCTTTCAGCCAGTTTGCGGTCTTCATGATGCTCTCCTTAAAATCAGAAGTACACTCAAATCCTGTGTCGTAATAAAGTGCTTCTGTATCAATATTTTTGTAATCCACACCAGACGGCGAGTCTGGGTATGCGCCGAACAAAAGCGGACAAGCGGGGTTCAATATTGCGCCTATTTCCTCCATGAGTTCTCTGAACGTGCCGATCTGGCAGTGGCCGACGTAGTAGCTTTTCATGTTCACACCGCGCTCGCCAATAGCATAAAACGCACGAACGATGTCACCGATGTAGATCATATCGTAGAGATTCGTTCCCTCTACCAACTTACAAGGGGTGTTGGCAAGTAGATTTTTCATCACCACATTCGGCACCATCATGGAGCGGTTGTTCTCTCCGTATGCCATAGCGATGCGTCCGCAGTTAAACTCGATTTTTTGGTTGAACGCTATAGTCTTACACACGGCTTCGGCGGCTTGCTTTGCCGCGGAATAGATGTAGGTGTAGCGGGGTTCAAAATAGTCCGCTTTGATGTATTCGTCCATTTCATATTCGTTCATTGTCCCAGCAAATACGAATTTTTTGCAGCCGATCTTGACCGCTTCGGTGATGGCATCGCCAGCGCTGGCGGCGTTATTCAGTTGCAGGCGGTAGTCCCGGAAGGCGTCCCCAAATACCCCCTGCCAGGCGAAGTGGTAGAAGACGTCAACGTCGGCGGGGATGCTTTCATGAAGCTGGCCGTATTTCGTGAAATCGGCGATTACAGGGTGAAAATTCGCCTTCCCGCTGTGCCGCTCCAGGGCTTTTTCGGAAATATCCACACCATAGACCGTCACGCCTTTGCCCAGTAAAAGCTCTGTCAGTGCGCCTCCGATAAACCCGCCCGCGCCGGTGACAATGGCTCTGTTCATCCGTTTTCCTCCACCGTGAAATTCACGTCGCTCAGCGCCAGAGTCGGGGCTTTGGTGTCCTTGACGGAGATGATCGGACTATCCGTGCCCCAGTCGATGCCGATCTCGGGGTCGTTCCAGGCGATGGCCCGGTCCAGTTCAGGATAGTACCAGTCGTCCACCTTATAAAGCACCTCGCAGTTGTCCTCCAATGTGATGAAGGCATGGCCGAAGCCGGACGGGATCCAGATCTGCTTGCGGTTCTCCGCCGATAGCTCCACTGCTACCCACTGCTTAAAGGTGGGACTGTCTCTCCGCAGGTCTACCGCATAGTCCATCACCCGGCCACGAGTACAGCGGACCAGCTTCAATTGGGGATGGGGGTTATTCTGGAAATGAATACCCCGGATGGTGCCCTTTTTCAGTGAAAAGCTGTGATTGTCCTGTACAAAGAGCGGATTCATCCCATACTGGGCCATGGTGCGGGAGGAATAGGTCTCACAGTAGTAGCCCCGGTAGTCCTCAAAATACGTTGGTTCAATGATCTTTACACCCGGGAGGGCAAGATCGGTAATTTTTAATGTTGCCATGATTATTCTCCCTTTACCTCATCCACAAGCAGTGCCTGCTTCAGGATTGTTTGATAATTCTCGTTCCGGGTTTTTTCATCTGCCACGCATTGGCAGAAATGCCGGATCGACTTTCCGAAGGTGTCGTCCGCAGAAAGGGTGACGGTCTCCGTCTCGTTTCCGATTTTGATCTCCGCCGTGGGGACAAAGCCGTCCGGGGCGGTCAGGATCCGACCTGTATAGAGACTTCCTTTACTGCCCCAGACCTCCAGCTCGCATTTGTAGCCATTGTCCATGCCGAAGGCCACCTGGGCCGTCACCCCCGCGTCGTTGACCAGGGCGGCGCTGCCATAGAGGTCCACCTCAAATTCGGGAGTGTAGTTGAGCTGAGAGTAGACCACTTTCGCCGTCTCCCCCAGCAACATGGTTGCCAATTTCAGCGTGTACCCGCCGCAGTCGAGGAGCGCCCCGCCGCCGAGGACCTTATTATAGCGGAAGTCGTTTTTCGCCCGCTGGGGAAAGCCGAACGCGACGCGGTAGAGCCGAATTTCGCCGATTTTTCCGCTTGCCAGGATATTTTGGATCTCGCTAATTTGCTTGTGGAACGCGAACATATAGTTCTCATGGACGGCGAGGGACCTTGACGCGGCGAGGTCGAGCAGTTCCTTTGTGTCCGCCGCCGAGGTGGTGGACGGCTTCTCCACGAAGATGTGCTTGCCGTGCTCCAGCGCCGCCTTGGCCCACCTGAAATGAAGCGCAGGCGGAAGCGGCAGATAGATAGCGTCCACATCCGGCGATGACAAAAGTGCCTCGTAACTATCGTATACTTTGCCGCCGTAGGTGTCAGCAAATGACTGCGCTTTCTTTGTCTCGGTTTCAATAACAGCCGCGTCGGGCGTCTTGTCGCCGAACCATTCCTGTGCATTCGCGTGCGCTGCGCCAACGTATTCCGCGCAGTCACATTTTTGTATCGCCGGCATGAACCGCCGGAACGCGATCTCCGATGGGCAAATTATACCTATATTCACTTTCTTCATATCACCACTCCAATACCGATAAGAGATTGCGAAGCTGTATGTTGAGGCAGTTGTTCACCTTCACCAGCGAGCCGAGCGTTTTGTAATCCGTCCAAAAGTAGCCGTCCGGCGGCGCTGGGAGTTCGTCCGGCTCGACTTCGATCACGACGTTGCGGTTTTGTTCGTGGTAGAACCGCCCGCCTTCCTCGGACAGGAGCGTGTTAAATCTCACACCCTCCCCCGTTTTCATGTGCGCGTCGAACAGCTCGTCCACGGCGGTGTTTCTCGTTTCGTCATGTATGTATTCGCGCTGTACGGACGGACCCAGTTCGATCTTGTCGAAGCATCCGACCTCCGGTGTGGCGCGGACGAGAAATTCGCGGACACCGTGATACACGCGGGTCAGCAGTCCGAACGTGGCGATCCCCGCCGCCTCGAACAGGGGCTGACACCAGTGCTTCACTTCGCGCCCCTCGATCTCGATGTCGCAGAACACGACCTTGAAGCTGTACGGGTCTTTGCAGACGAATTCGCCGTTCCGCATTTCCCAATTTTCGAGCGAGTACAGCGGAACGAGCCGCCGTTCGGTCTCGTCGAACATTTTGAAATTGTTTATATACTGATAGATTTCTGAAATATTGCTTGTCCGCTCGCCCAGCACCGACCGCAGAAACGATGCGTCGGTGAATTCGTCGAGGTGATCTTCGAGCGGCAGACATGACAGCACCGTTCGCGTGTCCATATTGACGAGGTTGTCGTGCCGCATCAACTCTTTGATCTGCGGCATCGTCATCCACATATGTGACGGCAGGACTTCGATTTCGTCGTTTTCGTCGAGTTCTATGATGATGTTGCGGTTTCGCTTGCCGAGAAAGCGCGACGACTGCTCGGACTGTATCTGATCGACGACGATCTTGTATTTTTGTGCGTTGATAAAGTAGTCGAGATATGCGGGACGTGCGCCGCCGTGCTTTTGGGTGAAGTTCGATTTTGTGGCTTGAATCGTCGGTGAAAGCTGAATTTTGTTGATGTTCCCCGGCTCGATCTTCGCCTGCATCAGGTAGTGCATCTCGCCGTTGATCCGTTTGCGGATGATCCCGAGGTAACCGATCTCATTTTGGAGGATTATGGGCTGAGACAGCACTGTTTCGTCTCCGCGGGATACACGAAGTCCCGTTACCTGAAAGAAACTGCCCTGCGCGTTGCGGATCGTGCCGGTTGATTCGTCATAGCTCCATGGAATGCAGCTCTCTAACGGGATTTTATCTATTCGGACGTGGATGGAGGCGTTGCGGGTGGTTATCCAGTCTAAAAGCTCGGAAGTTAAATTTTTTATCAAGTATTTCCCTCCCGATCGCGTTTGAATATTCTTTTTAAGCTGTGATAGATGATATATGATTTGCAGAGCAGAAATGGACTTATATCACAAAGAAGCGAAATAAGTTTATTTCTGTTGGAGATTCTTTCCTTAAAATATTTGTTCTTTCTGTAATCGCTGCATTTTTGCTTTATAACACTTCGCAAATATCTTATTTCATTAATTTCAGCCGGACGAAAACCAAAAAGAAATGCGTTGATGGAGTTAACATAAAACAACTCCACAAATCTAAACTCTATTTCTTCTCTAAAATTATTTAGGAAACCTCGTTCTTCCAGGTTTTCTAGCATTAACTCCGCAGATTTTACCCTATCATACGTAATGGGATTGTTGTACGATCTGGTAGTTGATCCGATACTTACACGATAAAAATATAACGGCTCATCAACTTTTGCAATCTTTTGACAGTGTGCAGCAACTAGTTCCATGAAATAATTGTCCCCGTAGCATACATTGTCGGGATGTTCGATCTCATTCTTCTCGAGAAAATCCTTTCTGAATATCTTGCATAATCTCGAGCCAGGTGCTACAAATAATAGCTTTCTTTTATCGTAGGTAATTTCTCCGGTTGGGTTTTTTTGATTTCCACTCTCAACTGCTAAAAAATTGCCTTCCTCATCCACTTTTGTTATATCGCAACAGGCGACATCTGCAGCCTCTCTTTCAGCTGCGCAGTAAAGCTTTTCTATCATTGTTTTTTCGGCCCAATCGTCTTGATCTACAATCGCAACATATTTTCCCCTCGCAATTTCAACGCCTTTGTTTATCGCACCTGAATTTCTCGTGTTATGCTCCATATAATTTGCAATTATTTTTTCAGGGTATTTTGAAGCATATTCGGCAATAATTTGACGTGTATTGTCTTTTGAGCAATCGTCCGTTACAATTATTTCATAATTATCAAGGGTCTGATCAAGCCATGAATCCAATGCCTTTTTTAATGTTTTTTCACCGTTATATGTGGTGATAACAATGCTTACTTTCGGTGAAGCCATATGTATCTCCTTAAATATTCATAATAAAAAACTTGCAATTCTTTCCGCTCCGTGTCCGTCTACAATCTGCTGCATTTTTTCAGACAGCATTCTCCTATATGCACTGTCACGATATTTCTCCAAAATTTCGTTTAGGTTCGTGTCTATATCGTCCTTACGCGCATCTCCTGCGAGCGCTATCACGCCATTTTCCGCAAACCATGATGCGTTGTCGATCTGATTGTCCGCGATAATATATGAAATTGTCGGCGTACCGCATGCACAGAGCTCGTAAAGCGTCGTCCCCCCTGCTGATATGGCGACGTCCGCGGACTGCATGTATGATATGATATTATCTGTCGAGCGATGAAGCGATATATTTTCGCATGAGTCATATCGCTTGCACAGCATATCGAAATTGGGATTGTATATCCCGCATATAGCGTCAATGTGTATGTTTTCAAAAGAAACTGCCGCGTCAAGGATCTGCTGCAAAACATTCATGCGGTCTGTGCCGCCGGATAAAACAAGGATGCGCTCGATTCTATCATGGATCAACTTCTTTTTCAGCCCGCAAAATTCCCGACGCAATGGCACATACTTTGTACCGAGCAAGAGCTTCGTGTCACTGTATTTTGAAGCATAGTTGAATTTATCGTAATATGCGGCATAGCAGATCAATGTGTCCACCGGATAAATAAACTTGTCGAGATCGTCTATATATGTGACCTTTGTTTCTTCCGACAGTGACATCAGATACTTTTCGGTGACTTGGTAGCTATCGATCAAAAGATGGGAAATACTGTTTTTTCGTATTATATCCAGCATCTTTTCGATTTCACCGTCCATATCGTCCCACTGAGTATGTAGAATGACGGAATGATAGCCCTTACTCTTAACGAGCATATCTGCGCGCTCATCCGCCATTATGAACGTGGTGTCTTCGCCAAAATCTTTAGCGGCATCCGCAATGGAAAGGCATCGCATCATGTGTCCGGTGGCAATAGTTTCGTTTGCATCAACGCGAATATAAAGCATTTACGGCTCCCTTTGTATTTCCTTTTGATACGTTATAAAATCCCCGATGCGCTCTTTCTCTATATAACCAAGTCGGTTTATTAGCCTTATCGACGGCTCGTTGCAGATATGTATCTGTGCAGTAAAAACAGCAGCATCGGTATATTTTTTGCACAAACATTCCAGTCCCAGTGCGGCTTCCGTGGCAAATCCCTTCCCTTGTGCATTCGGCGCAAGGATATAGCTTATTTCCGTTTCGCCTGCTCCCGTCTGTTTGACCGAAAAAACACCCAAAGGGGTCTTTTCAGACTTTGATCTTGCAATATAACTTGACTGAAAGTCGTCTCTCAAGTACCTGCCTCTGTACCAGCGTATATGCTCTTGCTTTTGAAGCGGGTGAGGTGCAAGAAAATATCTGTACGCTTCTGGATCGCTGCGAAGTTCAACTATAAAATCAGTGTCGGATTCTGTTATCTCTCGCATTATCATACGCTCGGTTTCCCATGTTGACGGCAGCTTTTTCATGCGGCTGCCGCCTCAGACGAAAAGAAACTATTGAGTGTTACCCCCCCCCGCGGAAATCAGAGATTTTCATGTCATACGAGGTGATTTTCTTTTTGATTTCAGCTCCATCCTTTACGGAATGATAATTTCCCGTACCTACCGTGATCTTTTGCATTTCCTGCCAGTACGGGTAGAATCGAAACGCTTCTTTGAACAATTCCTTTGCAGCATTGTCCAAATTATTGTAACTGCTTTCAAAAGTCTCATCGTCACTGTCTATTACAAATTTCTGCGCAATGATATTTCCTTTATCCAAACGCTCATCAACATAATGTAGGGACACTCCGCGTGGAGTACCATCTAATATGCTCCAGATATTCGGGTCAGCTCCGCGATTCCACGGAAGATACGAATTGTGCAGATTAACGACATTACGATCGAGTGCGTTAATTTGCTCTTTTTTCAGAATATACCTGTACGTGTAGCTGACAGCCAAATCAAAGCGTTGTGTTAAACACCAATCTGCTTCAAAGTGTTCGGAACATAAGACCGTTTCATGCCCCTGTTCCCGAAGCCACTGAAAAAGCTCTTCAGCACAGGAGTTATTGTATAAACACAATATTTTCATTTTATATATTTCTCCGCCACATCCATTGTGATTGGCTCGCCGCGTTTGATCATCCTGTCGGCTGTTTTTCCCAAAAGTTTTTTCAAATACTTCGGCTTTATTCCGTATCCCGGACGTATGCTTCTGATATTTTCCGCTGTAAAAATATCTCCCGGGTATATATCTTTCACGGCAAACAAGCTTCTCCTGAATACGGTCGAAGATGATTCCTTGTCCGAAAGTGAATAATCGTTGCTTTTTGAGATAAGCTTTGCGGCTTTTACGTCCTCAACCATTTTGGCGAATTCGTTTACACTCATGCTGAATTCACTGTCGGCGCTGTTCACTCCGTCTAATTTTATGTGCTTTTCGATCACACACGCACCCATAGACACTGCGACAACGTCCGCTATACTCCCCGCACTGTGATCGGACAATCCGATCGGAACATGAAAGCGCTTTTTCATATCGGGTATATTGCCAACGTGCATATCCTCCCAGTTCGTGGGATATTCGCTGCAACATTTTAAGAGCACGATCCTATCGTTTCCGACTCTGTGGCACGCATCAACGGCATCCTGTATATCTTCTATACTCCCCATACCGCAGGAAATGATCATCGGCTTTCCTTTGGAAGCGACGTATTCGATCAGAGGAATATCCACAAGCTCAAAGCTTGCGATCTTATATGCCTCGCAGCCTATCGATCCCAAAAAATCGACTGCGTGATTATCAAAAGGCGTAGATAAAAAATCAACACCGCACTTTTCGCATTCTTCTTTGATCCTTGCCTGCCACTCGTAAGGAGTGAACGCGTCTTTGTACAGGTCATAGAGCTTGTATCCGTCCCACAGACCGCCCTTGATCTTAAAGTACTCGTTGTCGCAGTCTATCGTCAGGCTGTCTGCCGTGTAGGTTTGTATTTTTAAGCAGTCCGCTCCCGCGCTCGCTGCCTGCCTGACAATTTCAAGAGCATTTTCAAGTTTGCCGCCGTGATTCGCGCTCATCTCAGCGATAACATATACTTTCCCGTTATTTATCTTATCAAAAAGGGTAAACACAGCTATTCCTCCGTATGCAAGACCTTATATTTTGCTTCTGCAATAAGCCAGTCGGATTCATTGTCGATGTCCTGAACCTCTTCATCGGGAATGATATACGGTACCGTATTCGGCATTACCAGTGCATGATGCTTACTAAAACTTTCGGTATCAAGGATATAGAACTGCCCGCAGTCATGATAAAGTGGCTCTAAATCCTGACTTCTTGTGAGAGCGTATTCGGGAGACTGAAATTCTATTCTGCCGTCGCGGATCACCACCGCCCTCTGAGGGGGAAAATCAAATCTAACCACAGACATCAATGAATCCGGCTTTGCCAAAATAAATTTTGCATAAGCGTCCTTTAATCGTTCTGCTGTGACAAACGGAGCGGTCGGATACAGACAAAGCACTGCATCAAAGGTTTTTCCGATATTCCAATACCTTTCCAATACCTCTGCCAAAACGTCCGCAGTAACAGCAAAATTATTGCTTGTCGCGGTGCTTCTCATAAAAGGTACTTTTGCCCCATACTGCTTTGAGATTTCCGCAATTTTCTCACTGTCCGTAGATACCATAACTTCATCAAAAAGTTCACTTTTCAGCGCCGCTTCAATGCTGTATGCAATGATCGGTTTCCCCAAAAAGTCTTTTATATTTTTCTTTGGTATGCGCTTTGAACCGCCGCGGGCGGTAATTATGGCTATACTTTTCATATCGTTCCTTTCGGCAGAATGTTTTGTTTGAAGGCATCGCTCCAATCTGGCGATAGCAATTGTCTTATTTTCTGTAATAAGCAATTACTTTTCTAACTGCTTCAATCACCTTGTCCTGCTGCTCATTTGTCAGGCTGTAATAAAGCGGTATAGATACGATGCGTTCATACAGTCTTTCTGCATTCGGGCAGGCTCCCATCTCGTAGCCTAGCTTCTGATAATAAGGGAAAGAATAAACAGGGATATAATGTACGTTCACGCCGATGCCTTCTGCCTGAAGCGCATCGTAAATTTCCCTGCGCCCGCACTTCAACATATCAAGATCAAACTGAAGGATATAAAGGTGGCGCACCGTATCAGACTCAGGGATTTCCTTCTGAACTACTATTTCCGGTATCCGGCTGAACGCTTCATCATAGCGCCTGACAAGCTCTTTTCTTCTCACGGCGAAAATATCCAGCTTGTCAAGCTGCGACGAAAGAAGCGCTGCCTGCATATCGGTCATGCGGTAATTATATCCGAGCGCGATCTGCTGATAGTACCAACCGCCCTCCGGCTCCTTGTCCATCCACTCCTGCACTCTTGTGATTCCATGCGTGCGGAAAAGGACGAGCTTTTTATACAGTTCGTCGTCGTCAGTCGTTATCGCCCCGCCTTCACCAGCTGTACACGTCTTTACCGGATGAAAACTGAACTCGGTCATGTCAGCCAAACTTCCGACAGTCTTTCCGTCATATTTTGTACCCAAAGAATGAGCTGCATCTTCAATAAAGATGAGTCCGTGCCTGTCGCATATTTCACGTATTCGCTTTATATCTACTGCCTGACCCGTAAAATCGACCGCAACGACGGCCTTTGTTTTATCTGTGATATGCTTCTCGATGCTGTCGGGGTCAATATTGTATGTATCGGGATCGATATCCGCAAATACGGATTTGCCCCCGCAATAAAGCGCGCAGTTGGCGGAAGCGGCAAAAGTTATCGGAGTAGTGATCACCTCGTCGCCGGGGCCTATACCTGTGGCAAAGCAAGCCGCATGAAGCGCCGCCGTTCCGTTTGCGATCAGTACTGCATGTTTTGCGCCTGTGATCTCGCAGAGTTTCTTTTCGACTTCTTCAATTTTAGGACCGCAAGTCAAATAATTGCTCTTGAGGACATTAACGACAGCCTGAATGTCCGCGTCGTCTATATACTGATGACCGTAACCTATTTTCTTCTCAAAAACCGGCGTACCGCCGAACACTGCAAGTTTTTCCATTAGTCTCCACCCTTATTTTCCGTAAATCAGATACTTCCTATTTTGACTCTGTTCTTCTCTATCCATTCCCTGAGTTGCGGGATCGTCATCCATTCCTTGTTATTGTCCGACGTGTAGCTGAAGCCCTCGGGGACCTTAACGCCTCCCTTTATCATCTTTTCCATAGAACCCCAGTTGCAAATCTGAGGGAGGATCTTATAGTATTCCGGATATTCGTATGTAAAATGCGAATCCTCTACGCCTATCATCTGCTCGTGGAGCTTTTCACCGGGACGGATACCGATCTCGACCTGTTCCGCCTTTTCATCGACTGCCGTTGCAATGTCGCAGATGTTCATCGAAGGAATCTTCTTGACGTAGATCTCTCCGCCTTCCATGTCGTTGAAGGCGTGCCAAACAAGCTCGACACCCTGTTCAAGAGAGATCATGAATCTTGTCATGCGTTTGTCGGTTATAGTCAGCTTGCCAGTCTTTGCAGTTTCCATAAAGAAGGGGATCACCGATCCACGAGAACCCATGACGTTGCCGTATCGAACGACCGCAAACTTAGTTTTGCCGCCTGTGTATGAATTTCCTGCAATAAAGGCCTTGTCCGAGCAAAGCTTTGTAGCTCCATAAAGGTTTACGGGCTGGCTCGCCTTATCGGTCGAAAGTGCCACAAGCCTTTTTACACCTTTGTCAATGCAGGCGTCAATGAGGTTCATAGCCCCGCTGATGTTGGTCTTTATGCACTCAAACGGATTGTATTCAGCCGTAGGAACTATTTTTGTTGCCGCAGCGTGAACGACATAGTCAACGCCGTCCAACGCCCTGTATAATCTGTCCTTGTCTCTTACATCGCCAATAAAGAAGCGAATGCGGGGATCGTTCGGAAATTTTTTTGCCATGTTCCACTGCTTCATCTCGTCACGGCTGTAAATGATCAGCTTTTTAGGATTGTATTTGGCAAGCGTCATCGGCACGAATGTGTTTCCGAAAGAACCGGTTCCGCCGGTGATTAAGATCGTTGAATTTGTTAGCATTTGTTTTCCTCCAAAATGATTATGTGTTATGGACTGTGTTTTTTAATATTTCAAACTAATAAGCAGTCATGTTGTTCACTCTCCGTTTTTTATCTGCTTTTTGGATTTGAACGTTTTTATAAACTTTAATATTAAATCGCGCTTTATATAGATAACGGAAGCAAGAGCAATCACATATGCGGCTATGAGGATATATCTTATTATTGGTGCTGCATATACCGCGTTTATAGCCACAGTAACGGCGCCTGATGCTATTACCATCAACACAATAAACTTATAGCTATACACATGTGACATTCCCATACGGCGCACAATCCACATATGGAGCGCCAAAAGGAGAAGAAATCCCGCAAGTGTCGTATATGCCGCCGCGATATATCCGAAGCGCGGAATAAGAAGCAGGTTAAGCACATAATTCAAAACCGCTGCCGCCATGCTCGCAAGCGCCATGCCTACTGTTTTACGTTTGATCTGCTCGATATCCACCATCATGGTATATAGGAACTGACAGATACAGCCCATTGCCACCGGCGGAATTACATATATTGCGGCAAGATACTCTCTGCCTCCCAAAATATACAGCACCTCGGGAGCCACCAGCATAACTCCAATCGCTATGCTGACAAAAGAAATGATATAATACTTTGAAAAGCTGCGAACGCTCCTTGTGTCGCCCTCGTGGATTCTTTCCGCTAGCCATGGACTGAAAGCAGTGTTGATTGAGGTGAGCAAAATTGTAATGATCGAGCCACAGGTATATGCTAAGCTGTAAAGGGCGTTGTCCGCAGCTCCGCAGATCTTGGTTATCATGATCCTGTCTGTAGAGTTCAGAACAGTCATTGAAAGCAAGTGTGGAATATACGGCAGACAGATTTTCAAAGTATACTTCCAATACCCGAAGTGAATGCGTTTGCCCTTTGCCCAAAATACAATAAAAATGAAAACTCCAATCACTATACTCGGAAGAACACTGCCGATTATTCTTCCTGACAGCTTGTCTCCCATATTTGTAACCAAAATCAGTGACAGCCCAAGGCTCAAAAGCATTGATAAAACGCTAAGAACAACCTGAAGCTTGTATTTGAAAAAGTAGCGCTGCTGTGCCTGAAACATCTCAAATACTCTCACGAAAAATATATGCGCCATCATGAGATTGACATATAGCATGCTCAGCGAAAAGAAGCTTTGCGACCAATCGGAAAAAAGATTCAATAATGCCGTCCAGATAAGCACGGATGCAGCACTCATGCCCACTGCCGAGAATATATACTGATCTAGATTGTCCTCGTAATCATATCTCGCACTTATGAGACTTACCCCGACATTGAAAGTACACAAAATTGCAAGAATTGACTGCCACGAAGTGAAGTTGTTGTACATTCCGTATTGTTCCTGCGTCATCAGGCGCGTGAAAATCGGCGTTGTTAGAAATGCGGATGCGGCAGTCAGAAAATTTGCAACTATGTACCAGACGCTGGATTTTAGGGCTTTAATGTTATTGTTAGACATTTAATTTCCCATTTTCTACTTGTGATTTCAGGCTTTTATGAAGTCTAAACTGCAATCTTCTTCCATGAGCAAAAACCAAATATACATATGATAGTATGGAAAGGAAACTCAAAAAACCGCCAAACGTAAACATTGAAAACGAAGTACGAATCATGATAAAGAATCGTAAATAAATCACCGCTTTAATATATTCCTTATTCTGTAATGAATGAATAAATGAATTTACAATACTGGATATTATCAACCCCATTATTATAGAATATATAATTACACCAAGAATGCCGAAATAATAATACACAACTGCATAATCCGCCTGCGTATACCGTGAGCCTCCAGCTAATCTCGACGATACTACTGACTCCGGAGCACATAAATACATAACCTTATATATTCCGTTATTTGCCCCGACGCTTTCTCTAATTGATTTTTCGCCTTCTACAAAAGCATTTATTTCATTAACAAATTCATTTGGGTGAGCTGTACCACTATATAAATCATACGTTTTCCACCATAGCTGTCCTTGTTGAGCAGCCCTTTGAGTGAAATATTCATATGGATTTGTATCGGTAGAAGATGAAAAAATAGTAACTGCTACGACCACCAGTACAACAAAAATTGAAATAATAACCATAAGATATTTTCTTAATTTTTTCTGATTAACCAATAATATCTTATTGTACATAACAATCAATAAAATACACATTAAGGTGAAAAAGGCACCAAACTTTTCGCCAATCCAAAAATTAAATATACAGTACAATAATATTGAAACAATCGCAACAATTCGGCTGGTATATACTAATGCAAGAAGTGGGAAAATAAGTAATAGATATGAAGACACACTAATTTTCGAAATAATCCATGGCATTTCGTAACTTAATGCAAATCCGAATCTATCAGTTCCAAGCAATGATGCTGGGAGGGTGTGTGTTGCAACATAGGCAAATAGCACAAATAGTAAAATACAGGAAGCAAAAGCAAATAAGTTAATTTCCCTTTTAGACTGACCTTTTTCAATGCTATCAACTTGTATTTTCCTAATGTTGTCACCGTAATGGTAGTCTCTTAATTCAAGGACATATAGAAAGATCCAATAAGAAAATATAATTAGTGGTAGAGAACCTGTAAAATGTGATTGACATCTCAATTCAGGAAGATATTGCTCAGGAAATAATTCAATAATCGCTGCCCCCACAACAGTTCCAATAGCCGCAAAAATGAAGGCTAAGTATTTAATAAAATAAGTCTTATTAAAATGATACAAGTACATCCAATAAAAAATGAATATACAGAGTGCAATATAAGAAATCGTTTTGATATTAGAAAAGAGTACACAGAATAGCATTACAATAAACATTGTACCGGTACATACGAATCTATCTTTTTGAACTATCATTGAATAGCTTATCTCCTTGTCAGCCTGAAATAATATTCTTATTGCCAAACAGATGGGGAAACTGCATCTGCCATTAATTTATAGCGGCGTTCTATATTCGTTCCACCGCAATGTGTGCGTATAAATTCAGGCATTTTATTTATGTTGTAATACGATTCTATGCTCATCTCTTTCAAAACTTCAAATATATCTTTAACTTCATCAGCGGTTTTCAGATAGTTTTCTCCCCCCCAAAAGAATTCATATAACTTGTTCTGGTGCAAAAGCTGTTCCTCGGTAAATACTCTATTATGCGAAAAGAAAGCCTCGTGAAATCGTATAAAGTTTTCAGTAAAATATTTGTCATTTGGAAATCGTGAGGATGCGCATTCAAGATAAACTGGCTTATTCATGTACTTGCAAAACCCGATATTAGTACCTATATCGTCGAGGACAACGTCATCTGCCAATGAAATTATGGTTTTTAATCTTCGTATAAAATTTGGATCGTTCCTGAATCCTGCTGAAACAATTGTAGCACCTTTCTTAACAAACAAGTCTATAATAGGTGCATCAATATCATTCCAATAAGCGCATACCAAAATCGTGTCGTAATAATCGGCGTATTTTTTATATACTATGTCGAACAAACTACACTCCGTCTTCTTTTCCCCACGCTCCCATGAATGGCTAGGAAAAACGAGTAAAACTTTTCCTATATTATTCTTTATTTGCATAGTTTTTTCATTGGAATAATAAGGTGAGACGTAATGAATATAGGGTCCAAAAATGAACACAGGTTTCCACGGGTCAAGATCATGGATTTCCGAATGCCTTCCAGGACCTTGACATGCATAACTTATGGTATGGATTGGTTTTTCTGAAGATTCTGTCCAATGGGCAGAGCTAAATCGTACCCCATGTTCAAAAGCAATATAGGGGAACGAATCATTTTCAATTCCCGCATATTTTAATATTGCTTGGTAATAGCCATAGTTTCTTAGCGATTCACTACAATACTTGTCATATCGAGGAGCTGTAATTGACGGATTATTTTTTGTTGATTTCATATGTTTGCAAAACATACTGTAATCCGATATCGAATCAATATTTGACATTTCTTTAATCAAAGATAAATATTTTTTTGTATTTGAACTAAGATGACATAGTATATTCAATATGAAAGCATATACCATGACATGTGATTGAATGTATTCTTTTAAGAGCATAATATCTATTCCTCAATAAATTTTGTTATAAAGTAAGTTCAACCATCTTCTCCACAATCTGATCCATACTGTAATACCTATACTCCCCCAACCGCCCGATAAACGTCACTTTATCATTCGGTATCGCCGCATATTTGTTATACAGCTCCTTATTCTCGTTCGTCGGAATCGGATAGGACGGGTCGCCGTCGGAGCCGGGGATTTCTTTCGCGATCACGGTATTTGCGGTCTTGCCGCGGTAGAAATGCTTAAATTCCGTGATTCTCGTATAGTCGTAGTTGTTCGGGTAATTAACAACGGACACAGGTTGATACTGCTCGACGGGGTAGGTTTCGAACTGGAACGTCACGCTGCGATATGGCAGTTTTCCGTAGCGGTAATCGTAATACTCGTCGATGGGGCCACTGAAATAGATGTGGTCGCACTCGATGCCGTCTTTGACGTCTTTGTAACCCGTGTTGAGAAGGATATGGATGTTCGGATGATCCAGCATATTTTGAATCATCTTCGTGTAGCCCTCTTTCGGCATAGCCTGCCAGCGGTGGGTGAAATAGCGATCATCCCGGTTCTTGCGGATTGGGATACGGGCGACAATCTCCGGCGGAAGCTGCTCACAAGAAAGCCCCCACTGCTTCTCCGTGTACTTTTCAAAGAAGGCGTGGTAAAATTCTGGCCCGATCTGGCTTTCGATCACGTCCTTCACGCAGTTGATCTCCGGCGGATTCGTCCGATGCGCCGCGAAATACTCGTCCACCGTTTCGGCGGTATAGCTTGTTCCGAGGAATTGGTTGACAGTATCGAGGTTGATCGGCATGGGGTAAAACTGCCCGTTCACGTTTGTCAGCACTTTATGCTGATAATCCTCCCACTCGGTAAAGCGTGAGAGGAACCGCCACACCTTCTCCGACTCGGTACGGAAGATGTGCGGCCCGTGCTTGTGGACCAATATACCGTTTTCGTCACGGTAATCATAGCAGTAGCCGCCTATGTAGTTGCGTTTTTCGACGACTAAGACCTTTTGGTTTTTCTCTTCCGCCAGCCGTCTGGCCGTCGTGGCACCGGACAATCCGCTGCCTACCACAATCGAATCGTATTGCATACGATTTCCCTCCTACTCGTGTATAGTCCGTTCTGTATCGCTAAATTTACCATCTAAACAGTTTTCTATAAATCTTCATCACACGTGAAAGGACAATAAACATCGGTTTGTTTTCCTTCTGCAAGATTGCAACGTAAGCATCCCGCTTTCCAATCTCAGCATAATATGCTCCGTAGTTATTTCGGAAATCTTGATTAAATCTCTGTAAGTCTGCAAAAGCATTCGGGTCGGAGGCCCCGCGCAAATAGATATTGTATTGCGATCGGATAAAATCCAGCACAACTTTTTTTATATATCTTTGCACGTTCTCAGCGAGCATGCATTGGTTTTTCTCATAGAATTCGATACAGTCCTGCATAATTGTATAAAACATGTGTTGATTCTTTAATAGGTTTGAACTCGAGACACTTTGGCTACTCTGTGCGACCAGATACTGATAGATCGGATAATCAAAAATGGTAATCGTATTGATATACGGCGTCGGGAATAAATTATATTCTATGTCCTCATAATATGCCTTTTCCCGAACGCGGATATGATTCTCCCGCAGCAATTCAGTCCGATAACTAATCCCCGTCAGCTTCAAATGTTTTGCGACATGAAGGCAGACATCCTGAAATCGCTGTTCCCTCCCACAATATACTGAATCCATGGGGACAAGCTTAGTTTTGTTTGTCATAGCGAATACATAATGAAACGGATTGAGAACCATATCAGCATCTTGTTCCTTTAAATCATTGACGAGCCGACACAGGTTCTCCGTAAGCACCCAATCATCTCCATCAACGACCTTCATGTATTTGCCCGATGTCATTTGGATTCCAACATTGATGACAGAGCCGTGTCCCCCGTTCTCCTTTCGTACGGCATGAACGGTGTTCGGGTATTGCTCCTCGAATCGCTTAGCGATTTCGTAGGTATTATCTGCACTCCCATCGTCGATTATCAAAACCTCCAAATCATCCAAAATGCTCTCATCCAAAAAGGAGGAAATGCACTTGTTGATATATTGCGAAGTATTGTAGGAAGGAACCACAATGGTCAAAACCTTCTGTTGCATATCATACCCTCTCTTTCCCAGCAACAATTCACGTTAAAATGTTGCCATTGTATACGTCTGATTCTTTTTGTGAACGATTCTTATTCTCTCGTCGCTTTGCACGATTCACCGCAAATCGCTCCGCTGCGATCCGGGAAACCGTCGTCAATCAGAAGAATCTCCAGATGCTCCTACGTCTGCCGGATAATGCTGTCTAGGCACTGGTGAAGGTAGAACTCCACCTTTATTTCAGGCTTCTATAATTCCTCCAGACCTCATTCCCATAATCATGGCATGTCCCCTAATCATGCAGAATTCCTGTATCTCCAAAGTTTTGCTTGTCCACTTTATTGACTATGGTTCACACCGAGACTTTTTCGCCTCATTTCCGCAGGTTCTCTTTCTCCATATTCCATATCCCTGTTTTCTCAAATAGGCAAGACACCGGCAGTCACGTTTGTCCTGCCAACCGTTGCACAGCGCAATCTGAATGGCTTCTTCAGTGATAAGCTTTTTGAAATATGGTCTATGAATATAGAGCGGGATAATCCCGATAAAATGTAAATTTCTGTCGTATGACCGTCAAATCCGTGATTATTACGAAGCTTTCCCTCTAATTCTTTTCAACGTTCTTACAGGCCGAAAGAACACATCCAGCGGCCAAAGCTTCTGCACAATTTCCCTGATAATCAAACAGCCTAAAATAGCAAAAACCAAGCAAAAAACCAGGTAAATTAACTGTGGAACGACAAACCCCATTTTTACATATATCGTCCGCATTGCGACCGTAAGATAATTGTGCAGAACATAGATATAAATTGAGTTTCTGCCAAAGTAACAAAGCAACCGAGCTTTAGACAAGGTTTCATATCTCAGGACAATATGCAAGAGGCCAGCAATGACAGAAAAAGCGGAAACAACGCGCACAAAAGGAAATATCAAAATTTCTTTGTTGCCACCTGCCACTATGCCAATTAGAGACAGGCATGGAAGCCACTTTGCATTTTTAAGCTTTTCCTGAATATTCCCCTTCCGTTCCATCAGCAAATACCCAGTAAGGAAAAAGGAAAAATGGAAAGGCAACTTATACAGATACTTAAGCCCACCAAACTGTTCTGAAATCCATGGCATAAATGCGCTCAAAAGGACAGAACCCACCCATACCCAGTTCAAAGCCTTTTGTGTCAACTTGCACAATATCAGAAAATAGAGTAGATAGTAATAAAACAGTGTAATCAAATACCAGTACAACGTATCCGGAAGGAGAAGTTCAAGAATAAAATTATCTGCTGCTGATTTGTTTACAATTGATGAGAAAATACCTCGAAATGTATTATAGAAAATCTGCCAAAACAGGTACAGAATAAGCAGATTCAAGCAACTGCTTACCCCCCCCGCTTGGAATTCCGGGTTGATAAACAAAGTGCCATCCCAGACAGTACGAAAAACAACGGCATATGGAACAGATAAATCGCATTATACAAATAATCGAGCCATTGTCCCTGTATAACATTCTGTGCCCTATTTCCGTCAATAATATGGCCTAAGACCACCAAAACGATAGCAAAACCCTTCAAACAGTCAATTGTAGTGTCCCTGGTATTTGATTTTATTGAATTCAAATGTTCATTCATGCTTAAACAAATACCCTTTCAATTTCCCAAACGCTTTCAGGCTTCGTTTTAGATCCTCCGGGCTTTGCAGGCCCCGCCAGAGGCGGTGCGCGATATATCTTGGGCGCAGATAATACCGTTTTCTCGCGTCGTCGCAGAATTTTACCAGTTCCTCCGAAGACAAGCCCGGCAGCTCCAGCACGCAGTTGATCGTGCCGTCTTCCTTCACATAGTCGGCGTACCCGCCTTTGATATATCCATTCGCTTTTGCCCACGCGTACGCTTCCGTCCCGGGGAAGGGCAACAGCGGATAGAACTGCGCTGTATCGGTATTCAGCTCCAGCGCCAGATGCAGGGTCTCCTCCATCGTCTCCCGCGTTTCCCCATTGTTGCCGACCATATAACAGGCGTGGACCATCAGCTTCGCCTTTCGGGCGTTTTCAATATAAGCATGGATCTGGGCGAGAGTCGTGCCCTTCTTGATGTTTTTCAGGATCTGCTGGGAGCCGCTTTCGATGCCGGGAATGATCAGGCGGCACCCGGCGGCCTTCATGGCCTTCATCGTCTCCAGATCCAGATTGACCCGGGCGTTGCACAGCCACTTCAGACGCTTGTTCAGACCTTTCTCAACAAGCAGTTTGCAAATTTCGATGACTCTATCCTTTTTGGCGGTGAAGGTATCGTCCTCGATCACCACCTCCTTCACATCCGGGAAATTGTCCGCAATGTATTGGAATTCAGCTGCGACATTCTCCGGGCTTCTGAGCCGGTACTGGTGCCCGTGCATGGTCTGCGGGTAAACGCAGAAATTGCAGCGCGCCATGCAGCCGCGCCCTGTGAAGATCTGGATTTCTGGATAGGTCGACGCGGCAAAGAAATAGTCTTTGTAGTTCAGGTGCTCCTTAATGAACCGCGCCGCGAACGGGATTTCGTCGAGGTTGGTAATGTATTCCATATCGGGATTGGCGCAAATTTCGCCGTTTTTCCAATATGTAATACCGTTTACATTCAGCGGATCGGTGCCGTCCCGCAGGGCCCGGGCGATATCCCGAACGATGTAGTCAAATTCCTTCCGCGCCACCGCATCAACCTTTGAACTCAGCCGTAGCGTTTCTTCCGGCAGGGCGGACGGGTGCGTACCGACCAGCAGAATAAAGGAATCCGGATAAAACGCTCTGATCTTCTCCGCAAACGCGACGTCGCTGTAAATCGAGGGCGTGCTGGTCTCGATCACAAAAAGCCTGGCGTCGGCCCCCATACACCGGATCCGCTCCAGCGCCTGCTCCTCGTTTAACGGCGCGGCGGGCGCGTCCAAAAACGCCACCTCAAAGCCGTCCTTTTCACATACCGCGGCGGCATAGATCAACCACAGCGGGTAATACAGCGTCCCGCTGCGGGTGAGCGCGGGGCTTCGATTCTCCCTGGAAAATTTCCCATACTCCGCCTTAAATGGCGGATTCACAAAATATACCTTCATAACGCGATGCTCTCCGTTGTTTTATTCTGATTTCGCCGCCGCGCGAATACACGGTCCAGCCCTGATGTATGGAACGCGTACCGGTGCTTCCAGAATAGGTACGCCAGCCCTTTGATATGCTCGTAATTGTGCTTGCTGAACAGCTTTTTCCGGGACAGGCGCTGCCATTCGTGGATGATCTCCGCGTCATAGCAATATTGAACGCTGTAGCCGGCTTTTTGACAGCGGATGCAGTAATCCACATCCTCCGGCGCATAGAAAATTCGCTCATCCAGCGGCCCGATCTCCGCGGGAAGTTCCTTCCGCATCATCCAGCAGGCTGACAGCAGATAGCCCACAGGGACGCAGCCGGTTCCCTCGTCCGGGATCGAGACCTCCATACGGGTCCCCATTTCATGAAGACCTTTCAAAGGCAAGACCTTGAGGGCCTTTTCTGTCAGCGTGGGAAGATTGCGGCCGGAATGCTGATAGAACCGGTTTTTATCCAGCATACGGGGTCCAACGATACCCACCGAAGGGTCCCCGTCCAGCACATGGGTCAGTGTCAAGATCGCGTCGGAATTGACCACCGTGTCGGAATCCAAAACGCAAATGTAATCTATATCTTCCGCCATTAGGCGTTTCAGCCCGATGTTTCTGCTGATCGTCGTGCCGTAATTCTTGTCCAGCTTCCGCAATTCACAGGTAAATCCGCTTTGCTTGCCGCAGTCGTCGACCACTTTGCAGATCCGCTCCACGGTCTGATCCGTAGAGCCGTTATCCACCACAATGACCTTCCCGGACAACCTACTGGGATCCAGAGAAAAGATGGAGGAAAGGCAGCTTGAAATGCAGTTTTCTGAATTCCAGGTAAGGATCACAAATCCGATTTTCGCGTTTTGGGTACGCTCTTGCTCAACATCTCTCATATTCCGTTTCTCTTCACGACTGCCTTGACCGTTGCGAACAGGATCTTCAGATCCAGCCAGAGGGAGCGGCTATGTACATATTTCAGCTCCATATGCTGCCGCTTGCCATTTGCGT
>CANQQU010000005.1 GCA_947626085.1 uncultured Oscillospiraceae bacterium | reverse complement strand
CTGGTGGAGACCATCGGCTGCTCCGGCATGACCCACTCCGCCGCCATGGCCAGCGAGATCCTCATCGGCAAGACCATTCTGGAGGCGCTGAACACCGACCTGGTGTGCGACGCCATCAACACCGCCATGCGGGAGTTGTTTTTGCAGATCGTCTACGGCCGGAGCCAGAGCGCCTTCTCCGAGGACGGGCTGGCCGTCGGCGCTTCCCTGGAGGACCTGGGCAAGGGCCTGCGGAGCCAGGTGGGCACCATGTTCGCCACCAAGCTCAAGGGACCCCGTTACCTGGAAATGGCGGAGGGCTACGTCACCCGCTGTGCCCTGGACGAGGACAACCTGATCATTGGTTACGAATTCATCAACCTGGGCAAGATGATGGACTTTATCAAAAAGGGCGACGATGCCGCTGTCGCTCTGGAAAAAGCGAAGGGTCACTATGGCCGTTTTGAGAACGCCCATAAGTATATCGACCCCCGGAAAGACTAAGAGGAGGGCGCGGACATGGCTTTGTTTGAAGGTTACGAACGGAAAATCGACAAGATCAACGGGGTCCTGGCCCAGTACGGCATCTCCAGCGTGGAGGAATGCCGGGAGATTTGCCAGGCCAAGGGCTTTGATCCTTACACCATCACCAAGAATATCCAGCCCATCTGCTTTGAGGACGCCGCCTGGGCCTACACCGTGGGCGCCGCCATCGCCCTGAAGAAGAACGTGAAGAACGCCGCCGAGGCCGCCGAGGCTATCGGCATCGGCCTGCAGGCCTTCTGCATCCCCGGCTCCGTGGCTGAGGACCGGAAGGTGGGTCTGGGCCACGGCAACCTGGGCGCCATGCTCCTGCGGGACGAGACCAAGTGCTTCGCCTTCCTGGCCGGCCACGAGTCCTTCGCCGCCGCCGAGGGCGCTATCGGCATCGCCCGCTCCGCCAACAAGGCCCGGAAGGAGCCCCTGCGGGTCATCCTGAACGGCCTGGGCAAGGACGCCGCTCAGATCATCAGCCGGATCAACGGCTTCACCTATGTGCAGACCCAGTTCGACTACTACACCGGCGAGCTGCACATCGTCAAGGAGTACAAGTACTCCGACGGCGAGCGGGCCGCCGTCCGCTGCTTCGGCGCCGACGACGTCCGGGAGGGCGTGGCCATCATGCACCACGAGGGCGTGGACGTGTCCATCACCGGCAACTCCACCAACCCCACCCGGTTCCAGCATCCCGTGGCCGGCACCTACAAGAAGGAGTGTGTGGAGCAGGGCAAGAAGTACTTCTCCGTGGCCTCCGGCGGCGGCACCGGCCGGACCCTGCATCCCGACAACATGGCCGCCGGTCCCGCCTCCTACGGCATGACCGACACCATGGGCCGGATGCACTCCGACGCCCAGTTCGCCGGCTCCTCCTCCGTGCCCGCCCATGTGGAAATGATGGGCTTCCTGGGTATGGGCAACAACCCCATGGTCGGCGCGACGGTCTCCGTGGCGGTGGCCGTGGAAGAGGCGCTGAAGGGCTGAGTAGACGCTTTCAACCGAAATTTCGCCCCGGTTTCCTTGGAAACCGGGGTGATTTTCAATTCAGCTTCTTCCCGCAATGTGGGCAGTAATTTCTCGCCGGGTCGATCGGTTTCCCGCAATGAGGACATCTGTTGGAAAAGAGGCGGAGCAGAATACAGACGATGATGACCACCCAGCAAACGGCCCCAACGGACACCTCCACCAGAATGTCATAGCTCCCGCTTAGCAGCCTCACGCCAAGGGCGGCCCAATCGAGACAAAAAACGACAAACGCGGCGAGCAGCACCCAGTTTATTGCTTTTTTCATGCTCCTGTCCTCCTGCCGCCCCCACGGCGAGCCTAGAATTTACTTCTTGACGGTGAGCTTGTCCTCCAGGGTGTACTTCTTGCCCCAGATTTCCAGGGTCACGGGGGCGGCGCCGGTGGTGTTCTCGATGGTCACGTCTTCCTGGGTCACGGTGACGGCGAGCTTCTGGCCCCGCCAGACAATGGTATAACCCAACTTGGTCCAGGCCTTGGGCAAATTGGGGCTGATCCGCAGCTCCCCGCCCAGCATCCGCAGACCGCCGAAGCCATAGACCACACACTGCCACAGTCCGCCATAGGACGCGGCGTGGATGCCGGCGTCGGAGGAGTGGGGATTGGCGTTGTCCAGGTCGATGAGGCAGGCCTTCTGGAACATTTTGTAGCCCAGCTCCTGGTCGCCGATATCGGAGGCCAGCACGGAGTGGGTGGACAGGCTCAGGCTGGAATCGTGGAGGCACCGGGGCTCGTAGTAATTCCAGCTGGCCAGCTTCACCTCCCGGGGGAACAGCTCCTCCAGCAGGTAGAACAGCACCATCACGTCAGCCTGCTTGGAGACCTGAATTTTGGTGATCTGCTCCTGATTGTAGTCCTTGTAGATGCCGCCCACATGGGCCTGGGCCTTGTACTTGGACAGGTCGATGTCCTTCAGGGTCAGATAAGTAGTGTCCTGGGGCAGGACGTTCTGCTCGTTGGGCTGGGTCAGGAAAATCCGGTCCACCTGATCTTTCCAGGAAGCGCAGCAGGCCGCCAGGCCCAGCTTCTGATCCAGCTTCTGGTACAGCGCCGGCTTTTCGGTTTTCAGCAGGTCCGTGTACTCGATGGCCTTGCGGATGGTCCACCAGGCCAGGTAGTTGGTGTAGGCGTTGTCGTTGACATGCTCCTTATATTCGTCAGGACCCACCACGTCGTTGATGTGGAGCTTCCCGTCCTCGCCGGGCTCCAGGCGGCTGCCCCAGAACTTGGCGCAGTCCAGAATCAGCTCATAGCCGTACCGGTCCATGTAGTCCTGGTCCCCGGTGCAGGCGTAGTACTGCCAGGCGCCGAAGGCCACGTCAGAGGTGATGTGAATTTCAATGAACCCGGTCCAGACCTTGATCAGCTGGCCCGTGACGATGTCCGTGCCCATGTACTCCGGCGTCACCTCGCCGTCGTCCAGCCAGGCGGACTCCCAGGGGAACTGGGCACCCTGATAGCCGTTGTGAGCGGCCTTGGCGTGGGCGCCGGGCAGGGACAGATACCGGTACTCCTCCAGGCTCCGGGCCACCTCCGGCATGGTGAAGATAAAGTAGGGCAGCAGGAAAATTTCCGTGTCCCAGAAGGTGTGGCCCTTGTAGCCCTCCCCGGAGAAGCCCTTGGCGCCGATGTTCATCCGGTTGTCGTGGGCCGGGGTCATGAGCTGCATCTGGTACTGGGCGAAGCGGATGGCCACCTGGTCGAACTGGGGCCCCTCGATGGTGATGGGCGCCCGGTCCCAGACCTTCTCGGCCCAGGCTCGAGCGGATTCGGCGTAGATGGCGTCAAAGCCGTCGGCCTCGTCGATCTTCAACTGCTCCAGGGCGTAGCGCTGGATGTCGGAAACGGTGAGGTTCGCAGCCTCCTTGTCCCGGGTGGTGTAGACGTTGGCGAACTTCTCCATCACCACGGTCTGGCCCGCGGGAACCTCCACGGTGAAGTTGGAGAACATCCGGCGACGGAGAATATTGATGTCGCTCTTGGGCTCCACCGGCGCGCCGTCAACGGCAAAGCGGTGGGTGGCGTCCAAGACAAAGGTGATGTTCGACTGAATGGTGCGGGGGACAAACTGGAGATACTTCTTGTCATAGAACCGAGTCTGGCCCTCGGTGAAGTGCTGGGAGCCGTCGCAGGTCACGCGCCCGTCGATGCCGGACTGGAATTTGACGGAAGCGCCGGCCTTGGGGGTGACGGAAACCCGGGCAGCGATGGTGTGGAGCCGCTTCAATGACACCACCCGCTCAAATTTCAGGGCAAATACCTCGCCCTTGGGGGAGGTCCACTCCACCTCCCGGGTCAACAGGCCCGTCTTCAGGTCCAGGGTCCGGTGGTAGGACCGGATGGTTCCCTGGGTCAGGTCGAACCGGGCGCCGTTCAGGGTCAGCTCAATGTTGGTCACGTCGGCGGCGTTGGGCAGCTCCGTGACCTCCTCGGGGGAAAAGCGGTCGAAGGTGCCGGCCACCAGCAGGTCCCGGGTCTCCCCCAGGTACTTTTCCTCGGTGGCGGAGCGGAGGCCCAGGTAGCCGTTGCCCAGGCAGAAATTGGCCTCCACCTTTCCCAGGGCGTTGGGGTCAAAATTGACCTCGGTGATCTTCCAGCCGCTTTGGTCCAAAATTTGCAGCATGGTCTTCCTCCTTGTAAAAATTAGGATAGGATCATTTTCACGCAGCCGTAAATTCCGGCGTCGTTGCCCAGCTCCGCCAGGGCAAATTCCGTATGGCGGAAGGCGTGGAAGGCGTATTTGCGGTAGTAAAATTCAATGGGGTCCAGAAGGATCTGCCCGGCGTTGGACAGTCCCCCGCCAATGACAAAGATCTGGGGGTCGATGGTGGCGGCCACGGCGGTGAGGGCCCGGCCCAGCCGCTTGCCCAGCAGGTCCAGCTGGGACAGGGCGAAGGCGTCCCCCTCCCGGGCGGCATCGCAGATGTCCTTGGCCGTCAGCTCCGGGGTGTCCGCCAGGACGGTCTGGGTGCCGGGGTGGTCGTGGAGGTGCTGCCGGGTGACTCGGAGCAGCCCGGTGGCGGAGCAGTACTGCTCCAGGCAGCCCCGGCCGCCGCATTTGCACCGCACCGGCTCGTCGGGCTCGATGCAGATATGGCCGATCTCGCCGCCGGCGCCGCCGCTGCCGTAGATCATCTTATGGCCTACCACGATGCCGCCGCCGATGCCGGTGCCCAGCGTGACCATGACGGCGCTCCAGCGGCCCTTGGCCCCGCCCAGCCACAGCTCGCCCAGGGCGGCGGCGTTCACGTCGTTGGAGACCTGGATGTTTTCAATATGGGGCTCCATCTTTTTCACGGCGTTGGGGATGTTGAACACGTCCCAGCCCAGGTTGATGCACCGCAGCACCGTGCCGTCCTCGGTGACGGGGCCGGGGACGCCCATGCCGATGCCCTCCACCTGGTCCCAGCCAATGCCCCGCTCCGCCATTTTGGCCCGGACGGAATCCAGGGCGTCGGGCAGGACCCATTTGCCGCAGTCCTTCCGGCGGGTCGGGATCTGCCACTTTTCCAGCAGCTCCCCCTCGGTGTGGAACAGGCCCAGCTTGATGGCGGTGCCGCCGATATCGATGCCAAACCCATAGGGTCTCATGGAAAGTCCCTCCACCCTTACAGGATGTTCAGCAGGTCGGAGAAGCTCTTAAGGTCGTAGTCCTCCTCGCCGCAGCCCTTGGCGTCGCCAAACAGGGCCAGGGCGGTCATACCGCCGGCCTTGGCGGCCTGGATGCCGGCCTTGGCGTCCTCCACCACGGCGCAGTCCGCCGGGTCGATACCCAGCTTCTCAGCGGATTTCAGGAACACCTCGGGATCGGGCTTGGAATGGGTGATGTCCGTGCCGTCGGCAATGGCGTCAAAGAAGTCCCCCAGGCCGATCTGACCCAGGATGAACTTGGTGTTCTTGCTGGAGGAGCCAATGCTCAGCTTGTAGCCCCGGGCCCGAAGCTCGTTCAGGGTGTCCCGGACCTCGTCGGTCAGGTCCTTGGGGCTCATGTTCTTCAGCAGCTCCCGGTAAGTATTGTTCTTCTCCTCCGCGAAGGCTTCCTTCTCCGCCTGGGTATACTCCTTAGTGGCCCGCTCCAGAATGATCTCCAGGCTGGCCATGCGGCTGACGCCCCGGAGCCGGTTGTTGATCTTCTCGTCAAAATAGATGCCCAGCCGGTCCGCCAGGGCCTTCCAGGCCAGGTAATGGAACTTGTCGGTGAAGCAGATGACCCCGTCCAGGTCGAAGATCACGGCTTTCTTTTGAAATTTCATAAAAAATTCCTCCTTAAACATTCAATTTGCCGGGTGCCCCGGCGAATCCACTTTTTGACCATCCTATTATATTTCATTCCGGCAATTTTTACAAGAGGCAATTCTCAAACTGCTTGAAATTCGGCACATTCTGCAGGATTCACCGATTGTTCCCAACTGGACCCTTGATTTTGCGGGCGGGCTGTGGTATATTGTGCGTAGCGTTTTCCCATCCTAAAATAAGGAAGTCTTAAAATGAACACCTCGGTTTTTGAAAACTACGAGTCCAACGTCCGCTCCTACTGCCGCAGCTTCCCCACCGTCCTCACCCGGGCCAAGGGCGCCCTGATCTGGGACGAGGAAGGCCGGGAATATGTGGATTTCTTCGCCGGCTCCGGCGCATTGAACTACGGCCACAATCCGGACAAAATGAAGAAGCGGATGATCGAATATCTGGAAAACGATGGAATCCTCCACGGTATGGACTTCTATACCCCCGCCAAGCGGGCGTTTCTGGAATACTTTGAAAAGAACATCCTGGAAAAGAAGGGCCTGAATTACAAGATCCAGTTCGCCGGTCCCACCGGCACCAACGCGGTGGAGGCGGCGCTGAAGATCGCCCGGAAAAGCACCGGGCGGCAGACCGTCTTTGCCCTGATGGGCGCGTTCCATGGCATGACTCTGGGCGCTCTGGCCCTGACCACCGACCGGTCCAGCCGGGAGGGCGCCGGGGCGGTCATGGGGAACGTGGTCCACGTCCCCGCCCCCTATATGTTCCCGGAGCTGGACACCATCGACTACATGGAGCGGCTGCTGACCGACGACCACTCCGGCGCGGAGAAGCCCGCCGCCGTGGTGATCGAGACCCTGCAGGCCGACGGCGGCATCTATGTGCTGCCGGTGGAATGGCTCCGGCGGCTGCGGGCTCTGTGCGACAAGTATGGCATTTTGCTGATGGTGGACGACATTCAGGTGGGAAACGGCCGGACCGGCACCTTCTTCTCCTTCGAGCGGGCGGGGATCGTGCCCGATATCGTGACATTATCCAAGTCCATCGGCGGCTGTGGAATGCCGCTGAGCCTGGTGCTGTTCAAGCCCGAGCTGGATTTCTGGGAGCCCGGCCAGCACACCGGCACCTTCCGGGGCAATCAGCTGTCCATGGTGGCGGGCCTGGCGGGCCTGGAGATCATGGTGGAAGAGCAGGTGGAGCGGCAGGTCCAGGAAAAGGGCAAGCTGGTGGAGGCCTTCCTCCGGGAGGAGATCGCGCCTCTGGACAGCCGAATCCAATACCGGGGCTTAGGGCTTCTCTGGGGTGTGGACTTCGGCGCCTTCGGCAAGGACATGACCAAGCCCCTGGTGGCCGCCTGCTTCCACAACGGCTTGATCGCCGAGCGGGTGGGCCGGGACAACCAGGTCCTCAAGCTGATGCCGCCCCTGGTAATCGAGGAGCCGATCCTCCTGCGGGGCCTGGAGCTGCTGAAAAAGTCGGTCCAGGAGATCCTGTAAAAATTTCGGATAGAGAAGACGTGATCTTTTGAAAAAGCTGCGGTTTTACTTCGCCCTCTGGATGGCCAAGGCCGTCAGGCTGGCCATGCGGCTTCTGGGCCGCAACGCCTCCTATCTGCCGGGAAAGCTGGCGGTGAAGCTGTGCCCGGACATTCTGGCCCACATCATTCCGCCTAAGACGGTGATCGCCGTCACCGGCACCAATGGAAAAACCACGGTGAGCAACCTGCTCACCTCCTTGCTGCGGAAAAGTGGCTACACGGTGGCCAACAACGCCCTAGGCTCCAATATTCAGGGCGGCGTGGTCGCCGCGCTGCTGGAAAACGCCACTCTTTCCGGCCGAGTAAAGACCGACGCCGCCGTGCTGGAGGTGGACGAGCGCAGCTCTCTGCTGGTGTATGGGGACCTGAAACCAGACTATCTGGTCTGCACCAATGTGATGCGGGACTCCATCAAGCGCAACGCCCACCCCGGCTTTATCCGCTATCTTCTGGACAAGGCGATCCCCGCCGGAACCAAGCTGATCCTCAATGGGGACGATCTGATCTGCGCCGAGCTGGCGCCCCAGTGCGCGGAACGGACCTATTTCGGCATTCAGGCGGAGGCCCCCGAAGGGGCGCCCGATCTGGAGGGGCTGGACCTGGTGTACTGCCCCCACTGCGGCGGAAAGCTGGAGGCGGAATACCTGCGCTATGACCACATTGGCCGGATGCGCTGCCCCAGCTGCGGCCATGCCTCCCCTGCCCCGGATTTTCTGGTGACGGAAATCTGCCGGGAGGCGGGAACGGTCGCCATTTCCCAGGACGGGCAGCCCCAGACCTATAAGCTCCTGAACGACAATATCGTGAACATCTACAACCAGTGCTGCGTGGTGGCGGTGCTGTCCCGGCTTGGCCTGTCCCCAGAGAAGATCGCCGCCGGGCTGGACACCGTGGAGATCGTGAAGAGCCGCTATGACCATGTGGAATCCGGCGGGCTGAAAATCACCATGCAGTCGGCCAAGGGGCAGAACCCCGACGCCTGCGCCCGGAGCTTCCAGTATGTGGCGGATCAGCCCGGGGAAAATAAGGCGGTGTTCTTCCTCATCGACGACAAGGGGGACAGCCAGGGCAGCTCGGAGAATCCCTGCTGGATCTATGACTGCGATTACAGCCCCCTGGCCCATCCCTCCATCTCCCAGTTGGTCTTTTCCGGGCCCCGGTGCCTGGATCAGCAGCTGCGGGCGCTGATCGCCGGGGTTCCTCAGGAAAAGATCGCCCTGTGGCCCTCCTTCCAGGGCGGCGGCCATCTGGTGGACACCGAAAAATGCCGGGATATCTATATCCTGTACGATGTGTACCTGGACAAAGAGGCGCTGAGCGTGAAAAAGGCCCTGCTGGAAAAGGAGGCCGGGAAATGACCGCTGAAATTCTATTTCCCGAGATCTGCGGCCTCTACGGGGATGCTTACAACGGAAAATATTTGGCCATGGCCTGCCCCCAGTGGGACTTTCACTATACGCCCTTTACGGAGGAGCCCTATTTTGCCACACATCCGGTGGATCTTCTCTATATCGGCGCCATGACCGAGGACGCCCAGCGCCGAGTTTTGGAAAAGCTGCGGCCATTCAAGGCCCGCTTGGAGGAGCTGATCGACGCGGGCGTGCCCATCCTGGCCACGGGCAACGCCTCCGAGCTGTTCGCCCGGGAGATCGACTTTATCACCGAGGGCGTGAAGGTCCAGGGCCTGGGCATTTTTGATGTGACGGTGAAAACCGACCTGTTCCGCCGGTTCAACGGCAAGGTCCTGGGGGACATGGGCGGCAGGACCGTGGTGGGCTTCAAGAGCCAGTTCAGCTTCCTCTATGGGGACAATACCGATTCCTATTTTCTCAAGTGCGTCCGGGGCGTGGGCCTGAATCCGGCGAGCAAGCTGGAGGGCCTGCGGAAGAAGAATCTGATCTGCACCCAGCTGCTGGGTCCCCTGCTGGTGCTGAACCCGGATTTCTGCGCCTACTTTCTTGGCCTGGCCGGGGTGGAGGCCCAACTCCCCTACCCCCAGGCGGCCCGGGCCGCCTTCGATCAGCGAGTGAAGGAATTCTCCGACCCCAAAATCCAATTCGGCCACAACCGCTAAACGCCAATCGAACAGAACCGCTCCGAAGATTGGGCCTTCGGAGCGGTTCTGTTATTTTTTAGGACTTGGGACTATGGCCGGAAGCCCTCGAAAATGGGGACCCAGCCCTCCTCCACGGCGGTATCAAAATCCGCCTTATTCCGCAGGGTCCAGGTGACGCCCTGGATGCCCCACAGCTTCCGGCAGATCCGGTTGGGCAGCAGGGTCCGGTTGTTGAACCGGTACGCCAGGAAGTCCGGCACGGTCAGGAAGTTCTCCAGATTGTAGGTCACGGCGAAGGCCAGGGGCCAGGGCAGGATCGTTTTCTCATGGAGATAGTCCTCCGCCAGCTGCCCCCGGATCACCTGGGGGGCGTGCTTTTTCAGCCACATCAGGCACCGGCTGTCAAAGGACTCAATACAGTAGGGACCGTGGTAGTCCTTCAAGGCGGCCATGGCCGCTTCGCACAGGGCGCTGACGTTGGTCCCGTCGGATTTCAGCTCGATAATCATGGGGGCCTTCCCGTCGAACAGCGCCAGCACGTCCTCAAAGAGAGGGATGGTCTCCTGGGTGCCCTGGAGGAAGCAGGTTTTCAGCTCGGGGGCGGTCAGGTCCTCAATTTTCCCCTCCCTGCCGGTCATACGCTTTAGGGTGTGGTCGTGGAGCACCGCCAGGGAGCCGTCCTTGATCAAATGCAGGTCCAGCTCGATGCCATAGCCCTGCTCCAGGGCGGCCCGAAAGGCGGCCATACTGTTTTCCGGCAGCGCCTCGTCATGGAGGCCCCGGTGGGCATAGTTCCAGCCCAGCAGGTCCTTCCAGCCCGGGTGCCCCTTCCGGCCCCGGAGGGCCAGCAGGAAACCGGCTGCCAGAACCAGTGCGATAATCAGAACCCAGATCATGGCTCAGTCCCCCACGTCAAAGGCTTCCAGGCCCTTCTTGGCCTCCACCTTGTTGTCCCCGTGGCGGACAAAGCCCATGGTGATGAAGGAGGCCAGCACCGCCAGCGCGGCATAGGGGAACAGGGTGTGGTAGCTCACGTTTTCCAGCAGGAAGCCGGCCACGATGGGGGTGACGATCTGAGCCGCCATGGAGAAGGTGTAGTACAGCCCTGTGAATTTGCCCACTTCGCTGCCCTTGCACATCTCCACCACCATGGGCAGGCTGTTGACGTTGATGGCCGCCCAGGCCATGCCCACCAGAATGAACAGCACATACAGCAGAGGGCTGAACTCCTTGGCAAAGACGGTGTACAGGAAGGCCGCGAAGAAGCAGGCGGCCAGGAGCAAGGCGCCAAAGCGGATGGTCTTCCGGCGGCCCACCTTGCTAGCAATGTTGCCCACGGGGATGTAGCTGACGATGGCGCCCGCGGTGGCCACGGTCAGGCAGGTATTGGCGCTGCCCAGGGGCATGTTCCATACGGTGGTGGCGTATTTTGAGAACCAGGTGGTGACGCCGTTGTAGCCGATGAACCACAGGGAAATGGACGCCAGCAGGAAGCCCAGGCTCCACTTCACATCCTCGGGCAGGGCCTCGCCGTTCTCGGTCTGCTCGGCCAAATTGTCCTCCGGGTGGGCCTGCTCATATTCCTTCTGCCGGGCTGCCAGCTTGGGCTCGTCCACCAGGAACATGATCACGGCCAGGGCCCCCAGCATGATGCCGCCCACGATGGAGAACAGGGGCAGATAGTTGATATGGGCGGCCAGCTCCCCGGGCTTTTGCCGGTAGAGGACCGAGGAGACCAGCAGATAGATAACGCCGCCCACGGCGCCCATGAGATTGATAATGGCGTTGGCCTTGCTCCGCAGGGGCTTGGGGGTCACGTCGGGCATCAGGGCCACGGCGGGGCTCCGGTAGGTGCCCATGGCGATGAGCAGCAGCCCCAGCACCGCGATAAAGCCCACCAGCTTCCACAGAGCCGGAGAGGCGGCGTAGCTGTTGTCCAGCAGGGGCAGCAGGATCATCAGCGCCACGGAGACCAGGGTGCCAAAGAGGATGAAGGGCCGCCGCCGGCCCAGGGCGCTGCGGCACTTGTCCGACAGGCCGCCGAAGAGCGGCAGCAGGAACAGGGCCAGGATGTTGTCCAGGGACATGATGAAGCCTGCGTATGTTTCCTTGATCTTGAAGGTGTCGGAGAGCATCAGCGGGATCAGATTGTCGTACATCTGCCAGAAGGCGGAGATGGCCAGGAAAGCAAAGCCCACCAAAACGGTACGTTTTGTGTCAAGTTTCATAAATTTCTCCTCCATTTTCCTGTTCCTTTTTGTTAGATATCTCTATTATACAGGTTTTTTGCCAAATGTCCAGAAAAAAATGCGGCTTCCGAGCGTGGAAGCCGCGTTTTTTGGATTTAGTCCAGGATCGCCTTGTGGAAGACCTTTTTGCCCTTGCGCAGGACCGCCCCGGCCCGGAGCTGATCCTCGGTAACGGCGGCGTCGGCTCCGGGGACCTTGTCCCCGTTCAGGAACACGCCCCCCTGCTGCACCAGGCGGCGGGCCTCGCCGTTGGAGGCGGCCAGGCCGCAGGAAACCATCAAGGTCAGAATGCCGATTTTCCCGTCCTTCTGCGCCTCCGGCTGGATCTTGGTGGTGGGCATCTCCCCGGATGTCCCGGAACCGGCAAACAGGGCCCGAGCGGCGGCCTGGGCCTTCTCCGCCTCCTCCGGACCGTGGACCAGCTTGGTCAGCTCGAAGGCCAGGATCTCCTTGGCCTCGTTGAGCTTGGCGTCCTTCCAGGCGTCCATCTCCGCGATCTGCTCCATGGGCAGGAAGGTCAGCATCCGGACGCACTTCATCACGTCCGCGTCTCCCACGTTCCGCCAGTACTGGTAGAAGTCAAAGGGGCTGGTCTTGTTGGGGTCCAGCCAGACGGCGTTGCCGGCGGTCTTGCCCATCTTATTGCCCTGGGAGTCGGTGAGCAGGGTGATGGTCATGGCGTGGGCGTCCTTGCCCAGCTTCCGGCGAATCAGCTCGGTGCCGCCCAGCATATTGCTCCACTGGTCGTTGCCGCCAAACTGCATATTGCAGCCGTAGTGCTGGAACAGGTAGTAAAAGTCGTAGGACTGCATGATCATGTAGTTGAACTCCAGGAAGGACAGTCCCCGCTCCATCCGCTGCTTATAGCACTCCGCCCGGAGCATATTGTTCACGGAGAAGCAGGCCCCCACCTCCCGCAAAAGGTTAACATAATTCAAATCCAGCAGCCAGTCCGCATTGTTCACCATCTGGGCCTTGCCCGGGCCGAATTCGATGAACCGCTCCATCTGCCGCTTGAAGCAGGCGGCGTTGTGGTCGATGTCCTCCTTGGTCAGCATTTTCCGCATATCCGTCCGGCCGGAGGGGTCTCCGATCATGGTGGTGCCCCCGCCGATCAGGGCGATGGGCTTGTTCCCCGCCATTTGCAGCCGCTTCATCAGGGTCAGAGCCATGAAATGCCCGGCGGTCAGGCTGTCCGCCGTGCAGTCAAAGCCGATATAGAAGGTGGCCTTGCCCTCGTCGATCATGGTGCGGATCTCGTTTTCATCCGTGACCTGGGCGATCAACCCCCGGGCCACCAGCTCGTCGTAAAGCTTCATGATTCTTCTCCTTTTGCCATTTTTTGTTTGAGTACATGGATCCCCGCCGGGGTATCCACCGTCAGGGCCAGGGTGTCGCCCTCCTGATAGACGGCGCCAAACTGCCGGGTGAATCGGTCCAGCTTGCCGATGACGGGATAGCCGGTGGTTTTCGTCCGGTAGTGCATGGGGATCACGACCTTCGCCCCCGCCTGCCGGACGATCTGGGCGGCCTGAGCCGCGTCCACGGTGAAAAAGCCGCCCACCGGCAGGAGCAGGCAGTCCACACCCGCCAAAATTTCCGCCTCCTCCTGGGTCAGCGTCCGGCCGATGTCCCCCAGGTGGGCCACCCGGAGGCCGCCGAAGTCAAACACCCGGGCGGTACACATCCCCCGCTTGGCACCGCCGGCGTCGTCGTGGGGCACGGGAATCTCGGCCAGGGTGTAAGGGGGCCGGAGAGCCGTCCGGGTCAGCTTCACCCGGTCCGCGGCGTTGTGGTCCCCGTGGCCGTGGCTGCAATACACCGCTTCCGCCGCCAGATCCAGGTCCAAAAGGCCCGGCACGGCGCCGTTTGCGTATGGGTCCAGCACCGTCCGGTAGCCCTCCGCCTCCAGCAGGAAGCAGGCGTGGCCCAAATAAGTGATGTTTACCATTTTTCTCCCTCCCAAATGAAAATCCCCCTGTCCAATTGGACAGAGGGCGTAATTTACGCGGTACCACCTCTGATTCGGCAGGGCCTCCCGGCCATGCCCTCACGGTGTGAAGCACACCCCGGCGCTATCGGGCCGACCCGTCCCGCCCTACAACTTTTCAGGCGGGCCGCTCCGGGAGGTAATTTCATCGCCTGCCCCGCTGCCTCGCACCGACCGGCAGCTCTCTGGAGGGGTTGGGGGCGACTAAGCATCCCTTCATCGCGTTGGTAGTATCCTAGCAGAAAAAAACCGTTTTGTCAAGTATGGTCCAGCATTTCCGCCGCGCTTTGCAGGGTGATGGGGGTGATGCTGGCCCCGCCGATGATCCGGGCAAGCTCCCGGATCCGGCCCTCCCGGTCCAGGGGGGTAACGGTGGTGTAGGTCCGGCCATCCCGCTCGGACTTGGAGATGAGCAGATGGGTATCCCCCAGGGCCGCCAGCTGGGGCAAATGGGTGACGCAGAGTACCTGCTTGTCCCGGGCCAGATTGCGGAGCTTCTCCGCCACCTTCTGGGCCGCCCGGCCGGAGACGCCGGTATCCACTTCATCGAAAATCAGAGTCGCCACCTGATCCTGCCGGGCCAGGACATTTTTCATTGCCAGCATGATCCGGGCCAGCTCGCCGCCGGAGGCCACCCGGCTCAGAGGCTTCAGCGCCTCCCCGGCGTTGGCGGAGAGATAAAAGGCGGCGGCATCCATGCCGTTGGGCCCCAGAGGGGTCTGGGTGAATGGACAGGCAAACTGCACCCTGGGCATATCCAGCTGCCGCAGCTCCTCCAAAATGGCCTGGGAAAGGCGCTTCCCGGCCTCCTGCCGGTTTTGAGACAGAGCCTGGGCCGCGTCCAGGGCCGCTTTTTCCGCGGCGGCGCGCAGCGCCTTCAACTTTTCCAGCTCCTCGTCGGAAAACTGGATCTTGTCCAGCTCCGCCTGGGCCTTGTCCAGGTATTCCAGGATGTCGGCGCAAGTGGCGCCATATTTCCGCCGAAGGCGGTGGATCACATCCAGGCGGCTCTCGATCTGTTCCAGCTCGTCGGCGGAGTAGCTCAGATCGTCCCTAGCGGCGCGGGCCTCCTCGGCGGCGTCCTGTACCTGATATTTAAGGTCCGCCACCTGCCGGTGTAGGGTCGCGAAGGGCTCCCCGAACCGGGCCAGGCGGCTCAGCTCCCGCTCCGCCTCCGAAAGCAATCCGGCGGCGCCGTCGGTATCCTCCCCGCCGTAGAGGCACTCCACGGCGGCATCCATCCCGCTGCTCAGTTTTTCCGCGTTTTGCAAAATCTTGCGCCGCTCCTCCAGGGCCTCGTCCTCCCCCGGGGTCAGGTTGGCCCGGGTGATCTCCTGGATCTGGTATTGCAGGGACTCCATCCGCCGGAGCTTCTCCCCCTCGTCCATGGTCAGGCTGTCGATTTTCTTTCGCAGAGCGGCCAGGGCGGTGTATTTTTCCCCGTAGTCCTGGCGCAGAGCCTGATTTTCAGCGTAGGCGTCCAGATATTGCAGGTGGTTTTCCTCGTCAAAGAGGGTGGCGGCGTCGTGCTGCCCATGAATGTTGATCAGCTGGATTCCCAGTGAGTGGAGGATGGACACCGTCACCAGGCTGCCGTTGACACGGCACACGTTCCGCCCGTCCAGGTAGATCTCCCGCTGGATCACCGTCTCCGGGTCATAGGGCACCCCGTTTTCCTGAAACCAGTCTAGCTCCGGCACCTGGGTGAAAATCGCCCGGACGCTGGCCCGGCTCTCCCCGGTGCGGATCATGTCCCGGTAGGCCCGGCGGCCCAGAATGGCGGAAATGGCGTCGATCACGATGGATTTGCCCGCGCCGGTCTCGCCGGTCAGCACGTTGAAACCGGGGTGAAAGGCGATCTCCGCCCGCTCCACCACCGCGATATTTTCAATATGCAGAAGACTCAGCATCCCGGCGCTCCTTTCCCATCAGTTCAGCAGATTCTTGATCTCGCCGCAGAAGGAGGCGGCGGTATTGCTGTCCCGCATGATCACGATCAGGGTGTCGTCCCCTGCCAGAGTACCCACCACGGCGCTGAGGCTCATGGCGTCCAGAGCGGAACCGGCGGCGGAGGCCAGGCCCGGCAGGGTGCGGATGACGATGATATTCTGGGCATAGTCCAGAGATGTAACGCTCTCCCGGAAAATGGTGTGGAGCCGGGTGGAAAAATTGCCGGACACCGCGTTGTCCGCCGTGGTGTAGCGGTAGGTGCCCAAGCCGGTCAGCTCCTTGACAATGCGTAGCTCCTTCACGTCCCGGGAAATGGTGGCCTGGGTGGTATGGATCCCCTCCGCCTCCAAAAGGGCGAGGAGCTGCTCCTGGGTCTCCACCTGGCGGGTGGTGATCAATTCCAGGATCTTGGCCTGACGTTGATTCTTCATGTTGTTCCTCCCTATATCTGTTGGTTATTTAAATTTCATATTCAGCACATCGTAAAAGCTCCGGCTTTTCAGACGGATCAGTTTGGTCACCAGCCGCGACTTGCGCACCGTGGCCACGTCTCCCGCCTCCAGGCGCAGGGCCTTGCCCCCGTCCACGGATAAAAAGGCGTTCCGGCGGGCGTTTTTCCCCAGGCTCACCGTCACCACCCGCTGATCCGAGGCCACAACGCAGCGGCTGCCCACGTCGTGGGCGCAGATGGGGGTGATCAGAATGTTGGCGGCCTCCGGCTCCACAATGGGACCCCCGGCGGAGAGGCTGTAAGCTGTGGAGCCGGTGGGCGTGGCAATGATCAGCCCATCCCCGCCAAATTCCAGGCACTCCACCCCGTCGCACTTCACCGCCAGCTGAATGATCCGGGCCACCGCGCCCTTGGTCACCACCGCGTCGTTGAGGCAGATATCGTGAAAGAGAATGTCCCGGCCCCGCTGGACGGAGACGTCCAGCATCATCCGGCTGTCCAGCGTAAAGTCCCCGGTGGTGAGCCGGGGCAGCTGATCCAGCTCGGTACTTTCCAGTTCCGCCATGAAGCCCATGGTTCCGATGTTCACACCCAGCACCGGCTTTCCGCAGCGGGTCGCCGCCTTTGCCATGTGCAGGATCGTCCCGTCCCCGCCAAAGCAGATCACCGCGTCCGCCTCCGGCAGCTCCCGGTCCAGCCGGGAAAAGCGCAGATCCTTGGGCATGCTGTAGCTCCGGTCCACCTCGAAGGGCAGGCAGAGCTTCACCTCCACCCCAGCGGCTCTGAGGATCTCCATCGCCGCCCGGACGGTGGAAAAGCTCTTATCCCGGTAGGGATTGGGGGTCATGACCACCTTTTTCAACAATTTCACCCCTTCAGCGCCTCATGGGCATCCTCCACCACCTGGGCAGGCTCCGGGCAGGTCTGTTCCCCCGGCAGCTTGCTTAGGTGCGCCAAAAACTCGATATTTCCCTCCGGCCCCTTGACCGGGGAATAGGTCAGCCCCAGCACAGTAAATCCCAGCGCCTGGGCCATGGTCAAAAAGTCCCGCAGCACCTCCAAATGGGTGTCCTTTTCCCGGACCACGCCTTTCTTGCCCACCTTTTCCCGCCCCGCCTCAAACTGGGGCTTGATCAGGCAGACCACCTGGCCGGTTTCCTTCAGAAGCCGGTCAATGACCGGCAGCACCAGCTTCAAGGAGATAAAGCTCACGTCCACCACCGACAGATCCAGCTGCTCCCCGATTTGCTCCGGGGTGACGTAGCGGATATTGGTGCGTTCCATCACCACCACCCGGGGGTCGGAACGGAGCCGGTAGTCCAGCTGCCCGTAGCCCACGTCGATGGCGAACACCTTCTTGGCGCCCCGCTGTAACAGGCAGTCGGTAAAGCCGCCGGTGGAGGCGCCGGAATCACTGCACACATAGCCCTGTGGGTCAATGCCGAAGGTATCCAGGGCCTTTTCCAGCTTATAGCCGCCCCGGCTGACATAGGGACAGGTCTCCCCCCGCACCTCCAGAGCCGCCGTCTCCTCAAAGGAAGCCCCCGGTTTATCGGCCTTCTGCCCGTTGACATAGACCTGGCCGCTCATGATGACAGCCTGGGCTTTGGTGCGGTTTTCCGCGAAGCCCCGCTCCGTCAGCAGCACGTCCAAGCGCTTTTTAATCTTCACGGCCCACCGCCTTTCTCACGGCGGCGGCAAGGGATTCCCCGTCCAAGCCGCACATCCCATAGAGGGATTTCATGTCTCCGTGGGGGATGAACCGGTGCCCCAGATCCAGGCCCAAAACGGTCCCGCCGAATCCCAGCCTCTCCAGCTCCCAGGCAAGAGCTTCCTTGATCCCGGCGCCGGCGCAGGTCTCCTCCGCGATGATCAGGGGCCCGTCGGGCAGCAGGGCAAGGACCTCCTCCGACGGCAGCGGGGACAACTCCAGCAGCCGCAGCACCGTTAACTGAATCCCCTCCCCGGCCAGGCGGTCCGCCGCCGCCAGGGCGTTGTCCAGCATCCGGCATCCATAGGTCAAAATCGCGGCGTCCCCGCCGGTTCTGTGGCGGCAGACCCGCCCCTCGCCCCAGTCGGAATCCCGGTAGGACCCTTCCCCGCCCCGGGAATAGCGGATCGCCACGGGGCCGGACTGCTCCTTGACCGCCCAGGTCAGCATTTGCTCCAATTCCAGCAGGCTGCCGGGGGCCAATAGGGTCAATCCCGGGGCCTGACGGAGAAATCCCACATCGAAGGTGCCTTGATGGGTGGCCCCGTCCTCGCCCACCAGTCCTGCCCGGTCCACCGCCAGCACCACATGGAGTCCCAGCATGACCACGTCCTGGAGGATCATATCATAGGACCGCTGGAGGAAGGTGGAATAGATGGCCGCTACGGGGATCATGCCCTGCTTGGCAAGGCCCCCGGCCATGGTAACGGCGTGGCCCTCGGCAATGCCCACGTCGAACAGGCGGTTGGGAAACAGCTCCTTGAAAGGCAGCAGCCCAGTCCCACCGGGCATGGCGGCGGTAATGGCGCAGATTCGTCGATCCTCCTCCGCCAGATGGCACAGAACTTCCCCGAACCGCTTGGAAAAGGTCTCGCAGGCCTTTTCCGGCACCTCGCCGGTGA
The DNA here is from genome assembly GCA_947626085.1 of uncultured Oscillospiraceae bacterium. Taxonomy (GTDB): domain Bacteria; phylum Bacillota; class Clostridia; order Oscillospirales; family Oscillospiraceae; genus Faecousia. The sequence goes on along the minus strand of CANQQU010000005.1, from coordinate 48,939 downwards.
CGGGATCGAAGGGTCCCACGCCATGGAACTTGGCTGGGTCCTGCTCCGCCGGGGCGTAGCCCCGGCCCTTCTGGGTCAGCACATGGACCACCACCGGCTTTTCCGCGTTCTTCGCGTATTGCAGCAAGGCGATAAGCGCGGGCAGATCGTGGCCGTCCACCGGGCCCAAATAGGTCAGGCCCATCTCGTCAAAGATGGTGGAGGGGATCAGGGAACGCTTGAGCCAGCTTTTCAGATTGTGCGAAAACCGATAGAGGGCGGCGCCGCCGGGAATTTTCAGCAGCGCCCGCTTGTACCACTGCTTGATGTCCAGATACCGCTGGTCGGTGCGCAGATGGGCCAGGTGCTTGGCAAGGCCCCCCACATTTTTGTCGATGGACATCTCATTGTCGTTGAGAATGATAACCATGGGCTCCCCGCTGACGGCGGTATCGCTGAGGCCCTCGAAGGCCAAGCCCCCTGTGGCGGCCCCGTCCCCCAGAACAGCGGCCACGCAGTAGGTCTCCCCCATCAGCGTCCTTGCCCGGGCCATTCCCAGGGCCACGGACACCGCGCTGGAGGCGTGGCCCGCCACAAAGGCGTCGGTATCGCTCTCCTCCGGCTTGGGAAAGCCCGCCATGCCGCCAAACTGGCGCAGACGCTTAAAATCCGCCTGGCGGCCGGTCAGCAGCTTATGAACATAAGACTGATGACCCACGTCAAATACCAGGCGGTCAACGGCGGTATCAAATACCGTCTCCAAAGCCACCGTCAACTCCACCACGCCTAAATTGGAGGCCAGATGGCCCCCGGTTTGAGAGACGTTCCTGACCAAAAATTCCCGGATCTCCCGGCACAGAATGAGCCTCTCCTGATTGTTCAGGCACAGCAGGTCCTGATGGCCCTGAATATTTTCCAATATGCTCACGGCATAATCTTCCTAACTTTTCTTTTTTGCCTTGCGGAACAAGTCCGGCAAGGTGCGGAACCAGTGGATCAGCCGCCCCACCAGGTGGACGATCTGGGTGGCCGAGCCGATGGCAAGGGTCTTGCCCACGGCCTTACCCCCCACCGTCACACCCGCCACCAGGGCGGACATGAAAAGGCCTGCCGCCCGGGGCCAGCTGAAGGAGAAATTTTGGATCAGTTGGGTCGCGATCACCGCCGAAGCCGCGCCGGATACCACGCCGCAGATATCCCCCACCACGTCGTTGCAGATGGAGCTGACCCGCTCGGCGTTGCGCAGAAGCCGGATGGCCTCCTGGGCCCCGGGGACCTTCCTGGCGGCCATGGAGTGGAAGGGCCGCTCATCAGCGGAGGTGACGGCCACGCCCACGATATCAAAGACGATGCCCACAAAGACGATGGTAAACAGGATCAGGAAGGCGGCGAAAATGCCGCTTCCGTCCAAAAGCTCCTCGGAGATCAGGGAAATCACCGCGGAGACAAGAAGCGTGACCAGGAAAATGGTGACGACCCAGCGGATCGTCTTATTTCGCTCTTTTTTCCCTGCGTCGGGGTCGGATTTAGCCACTTGGAAGAAACGCTCCTTATTGTTTAAGTAAGACGGCGGCAGGCAGGATAAATCTTACGGCTTAGGTCGGGTTGGTTTTCCCCGGACGGTACCCGCCGTTGCCGTGCGGGCCGTTTCCGTTTGATCCGTCTGTTCAGGCGTTGCCGGTTCTGACTACCCGATTGCCACTGAGTCCGTACTGCAATCCCCTGCCCGCCCGGTTAAGACAGCCTAGGTGTTTTCCACTGCGAAGCGATCCGATTCTTAGCCTCTTTTGCAGGCATGGTTTCCAGGAGCAATAGCGGAAATTCCATGGCCATGAAACGTTCCGCCTGTCCCCTTTCCCCGCATACCCACGCAAGGCAGGCTACTCTGCACGCAGCACACGATTCTGTGCACCGCCTTGCAGGTTCATACCTAGTTCGTACGCGGACGGGTCCAACAGGGGCTCTTCCGCCGTCGCACAAGAAAAGGTCTCCACGGAAACCGGGTCGGATACCCCATGCCATTGGGGTGCGCCCGGGATCCTTAACCCCCAGCATCCACCCTAAGCTGGGCGCAAAAAGCAAACACCAGGGACTTCATCGATATGCCCTTCAAAGGATTTTTAGGCCCTTCTTGGGAACCGGCCGCTTCGACTAGGATACTGCGCCGTCTAAAAGATATCGTATCACATTTTTGGGAAATATACAAGTATTTTTTCATTTTCCCCGGAAGAAAAGTGGCGATGGAATCGTTCCGCCCGCTCTTTTTTGCCCATCCCTTGCAAAGTTCCAAAGGGTCTGATATAATGGACAAAAAATTGGGAGGTCCCTATGAAGCTGCTGCTCATCCGCCACGCCGACCCGGACTACGCCCGGGATTCTCTCACACCCAAGGGCTTCCGGGAAGCCTGGCTCCTGGCGTCCCGGCTTTCCGCTCTGGAAATACGGAAGTTTTATTCATCTCCATTGGGCCGTGCCCGGGATACCGCCGCCCCCACCCTGGAGAAACTAAATCGGGAAGCGGAGGTCAAGCCCTGGCTCCGGGAATTTCAGGCCCCCATTCGCCGCCCCGACGCCCCGGACCGGGACATGGTGCCCTGGGACTGGCTTCCTGGGGACTGGACGGCGGAGCCGGACTTTTTCCTGCCGGATCGGTGGTATCGCCACCCGGCCATGGAGGCGGGCGGGGTCAAACAGGCCTACGACTGGGTCTGCCAGGGCTTGGACCTGGTCCTGGCGGAACACGGCTACGTCCGGGCGGGGCAGCTGTACCGGACAGAGGCGGGAAACGGAGACACCCTGGCCTTTTTCTGCCACTTTGGCGTGGAGTGTGTGCTGCTGAGCCACCTGCTGAACATCTCCCCCATGCCGCTGTGGCATGGGCTCTGCGCCGCCCCCTCGTCGGTGACCACCCTGGTGACGGAGGAACGGCGGAAGGGGCTGGCCTATTTCCGGATGAGCGCCTTTGGGGACATCTCCCATCTCTACGCTGCCGGCGAGGAGCCGGCCTTCTCCGCCCGGTTCCGGGAGCGGTATGAAAACGAAAACGAGCGGCGGGACTGATCCCGCCGCTTTGGTCTGTTGGGACTGCCGGTAATTTGAAAGTTTATTCACTGTCCATGCCCCACGGCGCGGGCCCGAAACGGGGTGGTTCCGCCGGAGCGGCCTTTTCACCGCGTTTTATGGCGCTTTGCCGTCTGCGTGATCTACTTTTTCCCTGGGGTATTTGCGGAGCCGACGATGGATTCGATATTGTCCAAGAGGAACTGCTGGGCTTCTCTGTTGTAGACGACGACCGTATATTCTCCTTTTGCGCCTGTTCGCAATTCTTCCGATATCCCCAGAGCGTTTCCCTGGGAGGTGGGTCGCTTGGCGTTTTTGCCCTCCGCGGTACTACTTACCTCCAAAGCCCCAATTTCAAGAAGCCAGGAAGTGATGACTGTGTAGCTGAATTTGCGGCATGTCTCCAAATCGATGGTGTCGTTTAACCGTTTGGCAATCTCGCTTACAGGGATCGGCGTCTCAGAAAGGGCAAATTTCCGCACATCCGGAATGGTATATGCCTTTCGGATGGTCTGATGGCTGCCAATAACTCCGTTATTTTCAATAACCTGCCTTAAAATATCGGATACATAAAACAGGCACCTGGAAATCCGCACGTTATTCAGAATATCCCCGTCCGGCACAGGGGCGCCGTCGATGGGGTTGACCCCATTGGCCATATGATCGATGTACATCTTGGCCCTGCGCATAACTTCAAGCTCCGTCATCAAAGTTCCTCCCGTGTTTTTAATTCTGCTACTATACTAGCTGAATTTGGGTAAATCGTCAATCAAAACCTTCACAAATTCCCTTCGCCTCCATTAAAGAGGCGCACCCAGTTTTTATTGGGTGCGCTCTTCGTCGAATGGAGTATGAAAACAGGCGATGTATAATATTTTCTGGGGTTTTGTGTCGAACAAAAAATACCGCAATCCCCTTGAGGACTGCAGTATGTAGATCGCGATTTAAATAATTCTTGGGCGGCCTTATGTGGCAGTCTGTCTTTCTATGCAGCATAATATCCCCTTTTGGGGACAGTATGACACATTTATTTAACTCTCCCCATTAGAACATGTCGATCGAGTGGGTAAAGCCAGCGAAACTATAAGACACGAAAAACCTTCCGCTGGCTTTATTCGCCAGAGGAAGGTTTTTCGTTTTTGTCCCCACGGCAGGAATTAGCCTCTTCACCCGGAGCGAAGAAATACTGCCTACTATTTCCCAAAATAAGCGGCGATTTCCTTCATCCGCGCCTCTTGCTTTACATGGAAGGGGCAGCGGCGCTCACAGTGGCCGCACTGGACGCACGCATCCGCGTGGACGGGCAGCTTTTGATAGTGACCTTTCGCCATCTCGTCCCCGGCTAGGGCCAGGTCATAATATTTGTTGATGAGGCCCACGTTCAGCCCCATAGCGCAGGGCTGGCAGTGGTTACAGTAGACGCAGATCCCGTCGGCGTCCTGGGGCGTAAACGCTCCGATCACGGAATAGTCCCGTTCCTCCGGAGAGGCGTTCCCATAGGCCAGCACGGTCTGAAGGTCGTCCATGTCGCGGACGCCCGGAAGGACCGTCACCACCCCGGGGCGGTCCAGGGCATACTGGATGCACTGGGTATGGGTGAGGGCCCGCTTGAAAAGAGACCGCCTGGCGTCCAGAAGCTGCCCGCCGGCGAAGGGCTTCATCACTGATATGCCCACGCCCATTTTTTCGCAGTCCCGGTACAGCGCGGCCCGCTCCGCCGCCTCGCCAATGGCGTACTCCCCCTTTTGGTAGTCGTAGGCCGGGTTGATACTGAACATGAACAGGTCCACAAGCCCGGTATCGAGGATCTGTCTGGCGATAGCGGGATTGTGGGAGGAAAAGCCCAGATGCCGGATGGTTCCGTCCGCCTTGAGGGATTTCATATATTCCCACAGGCCGCCGTTCATCACTTCGTTCAGGTCTTCTTCATCATCCACACAATGAATGAACCCCATGTCGGTGTAATCCGTTTTCAGCATTCTGAAATTCCATGAAATCTGCTCTTTGATCTCGGCCAGGTTTCTTGTCCAGCCGTATTTTCCGCTTTTGTAAATAGCGCCGAAGTGCATCTGGGTCAGAATCTGCTCCCGCCGCCCGGCGAATGCCTCCCCATAGGCATACCAAGGCGCCTCCACTGAAGGAGCCAGGTCAAAATAGTTGATCCCGTTTTCTATGGCCGCATTCAAAACCGCGACCATTTCCTCTTTGGTGCCGGAAAGACTTCCCGCGCCAAGTCCGATCACGCTGATTTTTTCGCCGCCCAATGTACGATATTCCATAAGTACCTCCGTAAATGATCTCTGTTATTCTGCCGACAATATAAGCGTGACGTCCCCGTTCCCAAGAAGCGCCGCCAACTCCTCAGCGGTCTTGTCCGTAATATGTCCAAGCCTTGTGTAAGCCCAGGAGTTGGAGCCGTAAAACACCACGATCTGGTTGCCGGAATACAGCACGATATCCCCGGCCTGGGTCACGGTTTGCTCATCGCTCAGGGGCAGCTCCGTCCCCAGAGAGCCCACCTGCTCAAAGCCACCGTACATGGATAGCCGCACCGTGAGCGGATGGCCCTTCACCAATTCCTTTAGGGCGGCAACAGACTCGTTGCGCTCCCACACTACCGTCACGTCTGTGTCGCCAATGGTCATTTTCAAGGTATTCTCCTCCTCGTATTTTGATTCTGCCGGAGCTTCCGCCTCGGTTTCTTCGATTATCGCCGCCTCTGGAGGCGCTGCCGGCCCGTCCTTGCCGCCGCAAGCGGCACAGCAGAAAATCATCGCCAATATGAGAACCACCGAAATCAGACGTTTCACCTTCACCCCTCCGTTTCTGTACTCTTGATATTTTACTTCAAATATTTTGTGAAAAACTGTGTGAGCTTGTCAAACGGTATTGCATTCTTCCCACCACCGTCATAGAGGTCAGTGTGAACGGCGTCCGGGATAATCAGCAGTTCTTTGTTGTCCGTATACTTGCTGTCCTTTGTCATAGCTGCATAGGCATCTTTGCTGAAATAGCAGGAGTGGGCCTTCTCTCCGTGCATGATCAGCACGGCGCTGCGGATCTCGTTGCTGTATTGGAGAATCGGCTGATTCAAAAAAGATTCACAGCCGATCACATTCCAGCCGCCGTTGGAGTTGAGGGACCGGGGATGATATCCCCGCTCGGTTTTGTAGTAATCGTAATAATCCTTGACGAAGAACGGCGCATCCTCCGGCAGCGGATCGACGACACCGCCGCCAAGAGCGTAGTCTCCCGCTTTCAAGTCCGCAAGTCTCTGTGCGCACATAGCCGCTTTTTTCTGATACCGGGCTTCTTCGCTGTCCTCGGCGTCAAAGTAGCCGTTGGCGTTTACTCTCGTCATGTCGTACATGGTGGAGGCGACGGTCGCTTTGATTCTTGTATCCAGCGCCGCCGTATTCAGCGCCATGCCGCCCCAGCCACAGATACCGATGATGCCGATTCGGTCAGGATCAACTTTATCGTGCAGCGACAGAAAATCCACCGCCGCCATAAAGTCCTCAGTATTGATGTCAGGGGACGCCATGTAACGGACATTTCCTCCGCTCTCGCCGGTAAAGGAGGGGTCAAAGGCAACCGTCAGAAATCCTCTTTCCGCCATGGTCTGGGCATAGAGTCCCGCCGCCTGCTCCTTCACCGCTCCGAAGGGGCCGCAGACGGCAATGGCCGGGCGCTTGCCTACCACATTTTTCGGCACATATAAATCCGCCGCCAGGGTGATGCCGTAACGGTTCACGAAGGTCACCTTGCTGTGGTCTACCTTCTCGCTCTTTGGGAAGGTTTTATCCCATTCCGCCGTCAGTTTCAGGTCTTCTTTTTTCATGATGTTTGCCATCCTTTCGTTATTTTATTGATTGTTTTTCGGTCTTCCGTATCAGATAATCCATTAGGTCTACCCGCTGTTGGCTTTCGTGCATCCGGTCAAGCAGGCCGCAGCGGCATTGCTTGAGGAATTTTGTCAGTTCGCTCAGGCTGCCCGTTTGCAAAATACGCCCGGCCTTCTCGATTTCCTCCGCTTTGCATCCCGCGTCGGCCATTCCCGTAAGCAGACTCTCTGTTTGTTCGCTCATTCTCTCACCCTTTCCGAGTCCGACTTTTTTATGACATCTACAGTATAGCACGTTGACATACCCATCGCTAATGGTTATAATGAATATCGTGATATTCTTATGGCGAATATCACGATATTGAATGGGGGACACCAATATGGAAATTCGTACTTTAAGATATTTTCTCGCCATTGCAAGAGAAGAAAACATGACCAAAGCTGCAGAGATCCTACACGTTACGCAGCCCACTCTTTCCAAGACGCTGCGGGCATTAGAGGACGAGCTGGGGAAAAAGCTGTTTACCCGGCACAGCTTCAGTATTTCGCTGACCGAGGAAGGAATCCTTCTAAGAAAGCGGGCGGAAGATTTAGTTTCGATGGCGGATAAGATCATCGGCGAATTTGTGTCTTTGGACGATATAACCGGCGGAGATATTTATTTTGGGCTGGCTGAATCCTATCAAATTCGTTACCTTGCGCAGGAGATCAAGCGTTTCAAAGAGATTTATCCAGGACTGCGCTATCACATCAGCAGTGGGGATACGGAACAGGTCACAGAAAAGCTGGACAAGGGCATTCTTGACTTTGCCGTACTTGCGGAGGAGCCGGATACAGCGAAGTATCACTATCTCACCTTCCCGGAGGCGGACGTATGGGGGCTCGTCATACCTGTGGATCACCCTTTGGCGAAAAAGGACTGCGTCCTTGTGAATGACGTTGCCGGGCTGCCACTGTTTTGCTCGGAGCAAGGGTGGAAACGCGACATCCCACGCTGGGCCGGAGAAAAAATGGACAAGCTACGTCTGGAAGGCTCCTTTCGTCTGTCCTATAACGCGTCTTTGTTTGTTAAGGAGGGTCTGGGGTTCCTGCTGACCTTTGACCATTTGATTGATACGAGTCCGGGAAGCGGACTTGTGTTCCGACCGCTTTCACCGAAATTGGAGGCAAAGATGTACTTGATTTGGAGAAAGTATCAGGCATTTACGCCTATCGCGGAACGTCTGCTTGTGGAATTGAAAGATAGATTTGCATAAATTTTAATGGTTTCAGGTTTCCATCCTGCTGTCGGATCCTTCGTGTGATTATATTGGTGTCTTTGGAGAGAATTTCAAGGACAAATGCTCCTGCATAAGCCACTCAAAATAAAGCGCCCGTCTCCAATATGGCTAATAGATTCCAGCCGCCGGAAACGGGCGTTTGGTCTTATATTTTGGATTTCCGATTACCTCCGCACCGCTGATGTTGTTGTTATGCTTTATGCACAGTATGACAGATTTATATAACTCTCCCCATTAAAATTAATCGATGGAGAAAGTATACTGTATGAAACAGTAGAAAAACCGTCGAAACGCCGGCAATTTTGTCAAATTCCAACAAGAAATAGCACTGTACTTTCGGAGTTCGTCTTTTTTAGAGAAAGTCTGTTGAAGCTGCTTGCTCGCGTCCACATCGAAGCAATAAGACTGTCCTCATGGCCGTTTTGTAATTGCGGCGCCGCAGAAGCAGTGCCGCAATTATTTTAGTTGTCCGCACCGCAACCGCATACCGGTATGGTTCCCTGGGCGGTGCGGGTCCCGTCGGTGGCGGTGAGAAGGACCTTCTCCCTTTCCCCGGCCTGAATAATGGCCAGGGCCTCGCCGTAGTAGGTTTCGGCGGCAGGCTCCAGATAGCTGTCCGGGTAATAGGGACTGGCGCTGCCGGCGGCCAGAAGGACACCGCCTTGGACCTGGAGGTGCAGACTGCCCCGGGCCATGGGCTGGAGGACGCCAGCGCCGTCGGTATACCGCAGGCGGAAATAGACCAGATGTCCGGGCCGGACGGAAGCTTCCTCCGGCTCGACTCGGAGAAACAGCTCCTCTCCGGCGGTTTTCAGGGCAGTTCTGCCGGTTTCCATGCCATTTTCATCAAAGCTCACCGCCTCCAATGTCCCATTTTCATAGGGGATGTGGAAGGAGAAGCGGCCATTTTTTCCTTTGACCTTTTTCCCCACAACGCGGCTGTTCAGGAACAGCGCTACCGACGGGGCCCGGGCGTAGACATCCACCTGGGCCATTTTCCCCTCGCACCCTCGCCAGGACCAGCTCTCCATGGCGTCGGTCATTCTCCAGGCGGAGGGAGAATGGGCCTGGCCGGAAAAGCACACCGGCCGTACCCCGATCCGGGGGCCGTCCTCCAGACCCATGGCCACCCGGGTATAGGCCATTTCCGCCCAGGCCCGGCCCGTCAGGTCCAGGCGGCCGCTACCTGCCGCGATCCACCCGGGGCCATGGGAAAAGTCCGGGGCGTAGGCCCGGTACTCCCAGGCGCCGATGCCCACCTCCCCCAGGTAGTCCATTCCGGTCCAGACAAAGTCCCCCAGCAGCCGGGGCTGATTTTTTGCCAATTCGTAAAATTCCCAGGCATCCTGGCAGAAGGTTTCCGTGCCCAAAATCAGGCGGCGGGGGTATTTTTTCAGGTCCTTTTGGTAGCGGCGGATGCCGTAGTTATACCCGGCGACGTCCATCAGGGCAAAGGCGTCCCGGGTTTTGGCGTCACTGCCAGGGAGGGCCGCTCCCATTTTCATAAAATTCGCCCCCAACAGGCCCGCCAGGTCGTTGAAAAACTGGCTGCTCACCGCTTTTTTCTTTTTTGGGGCGCCGGATTTCCGTTTTTCCGCCCGGGCGGCCTCTTTTCGCGCTTTTTCGTCGCTGTACACCCCAAAGCCCAGGCTGGACAGGTAATTGAAGAACAGATTTACCCCGCAGGTCACCGGCCGGGTGGGGTCCAGCCGGTGGAGCAGCTCCGTCAGCTCCCCGGCCAGGGCCGCCCCCCGGGGCTGAGCCGTCTCGGAAACCTCGTTTCCGGTGGAGTAGAGGATCACCGAGGGATGGTTATAGTCCTTGTCCACCAGATCCGTCAGGTCCTGACGATACCAGGAATCGAAGTAGGGAACATAGTCATACTGGGTCTTGTGGATGTACCAGTGGTCGATGTATTCGTCCATCACCAGCATTCCCAACCGGTCGCAGGCGGAGAGCAGGGCCTTGGAGCAGGGGTTGTGGGCAGAGCGGAGGGCATTGTAGCCAGCCTCCTTTAGCAGCCGGACTCGTCGGTCCTCCCCATCCTGCCAACAGGCCGCGCCCAGCAGACCCAGGTCGTGGTGGACACAGGCGCCCCGGAGAAGAATCCGCCGCCCATTGAGCAGCAGGCCGTCCTCCCCCCATTCCAAAGTGCGGAGACCGAAGGTTCCCTCCCAACTGTCTTCCCCGAAGGTCACCCGGCAGGTGTAGAGCTGGGGTTCCTCAGGAGACCAGGACCGGGCATTCGGAATGGTCAGCTCGATTCGCTCCTCCCCCGCTCCCGACGCGATCAGACTGCCGCCGTCCAGAATCTCTACCTGGACTTGACCGGGCTGGGAGGCGCGAACTGTCACCTCCACCCGGGCCGGGTCCAGGGAGAGGGTGCGGATGCGGACGCCGTTTGGTGGAATATAAGCCTCCGGGCCGACCCACAGCCACACCGGGCGGTAGATCCCCGCGCCGGTATACCAGCGGCTGTTGGGCTGGTCCGCATTCCGGGCCACCACCTCCAGGGTGTTCTCCCCCGGCCGGAGGAAGCAGTTGAGCGGCACATAGAAATTGGTATAGCCATAGGGCCGGAAGGCGGCCTTCCGACCGTTGAGGTAGATCTCGGCATTCCGGTAGACCCCCTCCAGCTCCAAGATCAGCCGTTTCCCCGCCCAGGCCGGGTCGAAGGAAAAGGTCTTGGTGTACAGATAATCCGCTCCGGCAAACCAGCCGGTATTCGTCCCGCCTTCGGCCTGTCCGCTTCGGGGCTCAGAGAGCATGGCGTCGTGGGGCAGCCGGACGGCTGTCCCGGGGCCGTCCTCCTCCACATGGCGGACGGTCCAGCCATCGTTGAATGAGATCGGACGCATGGCTTCTTCCTCCTAAAAATGCCGGTTCAAATATTGCGCGCTGCGCTGGAAGCTCTTGACGGGAGAGCCGTCCACCCAGTTGCGGTGGCTCTCCAGAATCACCGCCCGGATGCCGACGGCCTTGGCCTGGCGGGTCAGGGCATCCAGGTCCAGATTGCCATCCCCCAGCTCCATACTGTCGGTCTTGAGGATGGGGGTCACGGCTGGGCCAGTGTGCCGGGTGCCCCGGTCGTTGATGTGCCAGAGCTTCATCCGGCTGCCCAGCTTGACCATCCAGGCCAGGGGGTCCGCGCCGCCCTCGGCAAACCAGTAGGAATCAAACTCGAAGTTTACATAATTTTCATCCAGCCGGTCCATCAGCAGTTCATAGGCCGTGACGCCGGGGATGGGCTTTTGCAGCTCGCAGTTGTGGTTGTGGTACAGCAGTTCCCCTCCCCGCTCCGCCAGGGTCTTCCCCGCCCGGTTAAGGCGGTCCGCCAGGCGCTCCACCTGCTCCCTGCTGCCATAGTCAAAGCCGTACATTCCCGTGATGACCACTGTTTGGGTGCCGTAGCGCTCCGCCTGCTGAAGGACCGCGTCAGGGTCCTTCTCCAGCGTGTCCAGGTCCTGGTGAAGGCTCACCACCTGAAGGCTCGCCTCACGGGTCAGCTTCGCCCAGTCCAGCTTGCCTCCGCCGCCCACGGGCATTCCCGCGGCGGAGGTCAGCAGCCGCACCGCCAGATTAGCCGGGCGGACCATAAACCCGCACAGCTCGATCCCATTATACCCTGCCGCCGCCATGGCTTCCAGGGTCTGCCGGGCCTGCTTTTCCCGGCCTGTCACCGTTCCCAGCATAAACTGTTGGACCGCTTTGATCATCGAAATTTGTCTCCTTTGTTCAAATATAGGGCGGGACCCGCCCATCGTCGATGGACGGGTCCCTATTTAAGGAAGAAACGAGGAGGATTGGAAGCTGTTTATTGGTTCTTTTTGGCCTTCCGGCGGGTGATCACCAGCATCGCGGCGCATCCGGCGGTGAGGACTGCCAGCACACCCGTCAGGATATACAGGGCCATTTGCCATGCCGGCGTTACCAGCACCACGGTGGCGTTGCCCACATTCATGGCGTGGCTGTGGCTGATGGAATAGGTGATGTGCTTCACCGCGTTCTGCACCGCGGTGACGATGGCGGGATCACTGTCCAGGCCGTCCAGAGTGGCCATGCCGCTGCTATAGCCGTCCCAAAGATCCTGGCCGGCCAGGACGCCCATACGGTAGTCCATGTAATTGGCCATGACGGAGCAGTCGGTGATGGCCGCGCCGGTCATGCCCCATTCATCCCGGAGGATGCCGGTCATCAGGCCGTGGTGCGCGCCGGACCAGGTGACGCCGATCCGGTTGAAGGAGCTCATGACGCCCATGCCGCCGCCGTTCTTCACGCTGCCTTCAAAACCCTCCAGGTACAATTCCCGGATGGCCTGCTCGTTAGACCAGGTGGAGATGCCGTAGCGGCCTTCCTCCTGATCGTTCAGGGCAAAGTGCTTGGTGAACACATACACGCCCCGGTCCTGAATGGCGGCCACCTCCACGGAGGCGACCTGCCCGGCCAGCCAGCCGTCCTCGGAGTAGTACTCAAAGTTCCGGCCGGAGTAAGGCGTGCGGTGGATGTTGGCGCCGGGGCCATAGATGCCGGAGAACACGGTGCCGGAGCCGTCGGTGGCGTGGAGGAAGTCCTCGCCGATGCACTTGCCCATGTTCTCAATGAGCTCCCGGTTGTAGGTGGCGGCCATCACATCCTCGGAGGTGTAGGCCATGGCGGAGGAACCGCCCACCAGGCTCTTGGTGAAGCCCTGGGGTCCGTTTTCATCGTTGGTGCCGGGCAGACCGATGGAGGGCACCGGCTGGGTCAGATGGAAGCCGTTGTAAATAACGTTGGTCATCTCGGAATAAGGGATCTGGGCAATGAGCTGGTCCCAATCCGGATCATCGGCTGCTTTCTCGGCAAACTGGCCGGCGGTGAGACTGCCGGACACACCCATGGCGGGCATGGTAGCGTCGGGATAATACTGGCTCTTCATTTTCTCCACGATGGCGACCCTGCCTGCCTCCTCATGGGTCAGGCCGTCGGCCCACATCTGGTCGGTGATGGAAAGGGTCACTGTCTGGGGGAAGGTGCCGGTCCAGTCGGAACGGGTCAGATAAGTGACCGTCTGGCCCTGGGCGCCCTCATACTTGTTCAGGTCCGCGTTTTCAAAGAGGTTCGTAATGGGCTTGCCGGTCTTGCTGGAAACCGCATAGGTGGTGCTGTCCAGAGCGTCCAGAGTCCACTTGTAGGTCAGAGAGGCGTCTCCGGTACCGCTCATGCGGCTCGCGTCCGCGCCCTTGGCCATCAGGATGTTGTTTACCGCGTCATGCGCATTCTTGCCCACGGTGAAGTAGTAGTCCCCGGCGTCCAAGATGTAGGTCTTGGCATTCATATGGTCGTAGGAAGTCAGGTCTTCCTTGTTGACCGTGATGGTGAAATGCTCGGTTTCCCCGGCGGGGATCATCTTCTTGTCGAAGCCGCACAGCTCCACGGCGGCTTTCTCCACTTGGTTGTCAATATCGTACTGGGTGTAGGGGGATTGGAAGTAGATCTGCACCGTGTGCTTGCCGTCCACCGCGCCGGTGTTGGTCACATCCACCTCCACCTGGAAGGTCTGGCCCTGATCCTCCACTTTAAAATTAGAGTAGGCGAAATCAGTGTAGCTCAGACCAAAGCCGAAGGGGAAGGCTACATCGGAGTCATAGTCATAGTCCCCGGCGTTGCCCTGATTCAGCACAAAGTCCTCATAACGAGTCTCATAGTACCGATAGCCCACATAGATGCCCTCGGCGTAGACCACATAGTCCCGGTTGCACTTGTTGATGCCAGGGTCGGTGTTGTTCTGGGCAGTGGCCACATTGTAGTCCGCTCCGTTAGTATAGGGGAACGCGCCGAAATTCTGCATAGCGGGGCTGGAGTGGTTGTCCTTCAGGAAGGTGTCTACGATCCGGCCGGAGGGATTGATCTTGCCCGCCAAAATATCCGCGACAGCGTTGATACCGGTCATGCCCACATCGCCGATCCACAGCACCGCGTCGATGCCATAGTCGTCCACGAAGTCCAGCTGCAGGGTGTTGGAGGAGTTGAGCAGCACCACGATCTTCTTAAAGACGCCCTCGTTCTTCAGCTGCTCCAGATGCTCGAACATATCCAGTTCGTCCCGGTTCAGGCGGAGATAGTCGCCATCCGTCATGTACTCTTCCAGCTCCGGCAGGCCGCTGGGCAAATCCGCGCCCTCGCCGCCGGACCGGGCCAGGACCACCAGGGCCACGTCGCCGTAGTCGCTCCAGGTACTCTGCAGGGCGTCGGTGTACTTCTCCCAGGGCACCTCGTTGATCCGGTACTGGGCCTGGTTGCCGCCGGTGGTGTCCGCATTGACCCGGGCATAGCCGCAGGTGGCGTAGAATTTCCACTGGTCCAGGTTCACCGTATTCTCGCCGAAGGACTCCTCCAGGGCGGATTTCAGGGAGACCGCGTCATCGGCGGAGACCTGGCCGGAGCCGGTGCCGCCGTAGAGGAGGTTAAAGGAGGACTGGGAGAAGGGGGTGAACTTGGTCCCTTCTGGAAGGGGCAGGGTGTTGTCCCGGTTCACGAGCAGGGCCGCGCCCTCGCCCTCGATGTCCCGGCAGAGCTGCTTCTCGAAAGCCACCAGATCCTCCTCGCTGTCGTAGTTGGACCAGAAGTAGATCTTTGCGTCGGGGTCGGGGACCACCTTCTGGGTCACGGCCCCCAGGGCCACGTTGATGGCGGTGGAGAAAAAGTTGGTGATGGGGATCGCCACAATGGAAATGATCAGCAGCACGGCGGTGACGGCGGTGAGGACCGCCCAAAGCGTGCCTTTTTTCTTGGGGTTTTTGCTCATATCGGTTTTCCTCCCTTTGGTAGTCTTAGCATACACAATGTACAATTTTTCCCCGCGTGATGCAACCAAAACCGCACAACCTTGCCATCCGGCGGCACAGATTTCATGTTGGGCTGCGGAAAGGCGCCGGGCCAAAGCCCGGCGCTGAAATCTACTGTTTTCCGGCCCACCGGCGGAGAATCCACAAGCCGGCGCACAAGGCGGTCAGTACGGCGGTGACCGCCGTGGCGGCATACAGGACGATTTTCCACTCCGGCGTCACTGCAATGACGGTGGCATCGCCTACGTTCATTGCGTTGGTGCGGGTGACGGAATAGACGATGTTTTTCATAGCCCGGTGGACCGCGCTGGTGATGGCGGGATCGTTCTCACTGCCGTCCAGGGTGCCCATAGTCCCCTTCTGGCCGCACCAGAGGTCCTGGCCTGCCAGGATGCCAAGGCGGTAATCCATCCACTTGGCATTCATGGACATATCCGTGACGGCGGCTCCCTGCATCCCCCACTCATCCCGGAGGATGCCGGTCATCAGGCCATAGTGACTGCCGGACCAGACCACGCCGATTCGGTTGAAGCTGGTCATCACGTTCATGGCACCGCCCCGAATCGCACCTTCAAAGGACTCCAGGTAGAGTTCCCGGATGGCCTGCTCGTTGGCCCAGACGCTGATGCCGTATCGGCCCTCCTCCTGATCGTTGAGGGCATAGTGCTTCACAAAGGCAAGCATCCCCCGGTCCCGGATCCCCTGGACCTGGGCGGCGCAGATCTCGCCGGAGAGCCAGCCGTCCTCGGAATAATACTCGTTATGGCGGCCCAGATACTGGCTCCGGTGGATGTTGGCGCCGGGGGCGTAGATGCCCGCCATGGTGGTTTCCCCGCTGTTTTGGTTGCTGTGGAGCATATCCTCCCCCATGCACTTGCCCACCAGCTTGGCAAGCTCCCGGTCAAAGGAGGCGGCCAAAACGTCCTCGGAGGGGAAAGCCATGCCGCTGGCACCGCCCATCAGACTCTTGGTGTAGCCGGTGGGGCCGTCGGATTCCGAGGTCCCCGGCAGGTTGATGGCGGGCTGGGCGTGGGTGTTGTAAGCACCGTTGTAGATGGTGTCCAGCATATCACCATAGGGGATCTGGCTGATGAGGCCGTCCCAGGCGGGGTTATCATAGGACGTCTCCACAAAATCGATGGCCTTCCCGTCCCCGGCCACGCCGCTGGGAGCCAGGGCGGCGTCGGACCAGTAGAGCGCCTTCATCTTTTCCGCGATGGCGGCCCGCTCGTCCTCGTTGTGGGTCAGGCCGTCCGCCCACATCTGATCCGTCACATACAGGATCTGGGGACTGGGGAAGGTGCCAGTCCAGTCGGAACGGGTCAAATAGGTGACGGTCTGGCCCTCCGCCCCCTCGTACTTGTTCAGGTCCGCATCGTCGAAGCGGTTAGTGACCGCCACGCCGGTGTAGGCGGAAACGGCATAGGTTGTGTTGTCCAGGGCATCCAGGGTCCACTTGGCGGCGAGGGAGGCGTTCCCCGTGCCGCTCATGCGGGAGGGGTCCGCACCTTTGGCGGTGAGGATGTTGTTGACGGCGTCGTGGGCGTCGGTCCCCACGGTAAAATAGTAGTCTCCCGCGTCCAGGATGTAGGTCCTGGCGTTGTTGGCATCATAGCTGGTCAGATCGTCCTTGGCAATCTCGATGGAAAAATGCTCTGTGGCCCCGGCGGGTATCAGCTTCTTGTCGAAGCCACACAGCTCCACGGCGGACTTCTCCACCCCGTTTTCCCGGTCATACTGGGTGTAGGGGGACTGGAAATAAATCTGCACTGTGTGGCTTCCGTCTACGCTGCCGGTGTTGGTCACGTCCACCTCCGCCCGGATGGCGTCGCCCAGGTCGGAGATGGCAAAATTGGAATATTCAAAGGTGGTATAGCTCAAGCCGCAGCCAAAGGGGAAGGCCACCAGCTCGTCATAGCGGTAGTCCCCCGGATTGCCCTGGTTCAAAACGTAGTCTTCATACCGGGTCTCAAAATAGCGGTAGCCCACATAAATGCCTTCCTGGTAGACCACATAATTCCGGTTGCACTTTTCGATCCCGGGGGCGTTGTTGTTCTGGGCGAACTCCAGGCCCAGCTCCTCTGCGTTGGTGTAGGGAAAGGCATCATAGTTCTGCATGGCGGGGGCGGCGTGGTTGTCCTTCTGGAAGGTATCCACGATCCGGCCGGAGGGATTGACCTTCCCCGCCAGGATGTCCGCCACCGCTGGAATGCCGTTCAGCCCCAAATTGCCCACCCACAGCAGGGCATCGATCTCATATTTGTCCAGAAAATCCAGCTGCAGGGTGCTGGAGGAGTTCAGCAGCACCACGATCCGGCGGAATACACCGTCCTCCTTGAGCTGCCGCAGGTTTTCCAGCAGTTCCTCCTCCTCCGGGCAGAGCCGGAGGTAGTCGCCGTCCGTCATATACTCCTCCAGCTCGGGCAGACCGCTGGGAAGGTCCGCCCCCTCTCCTGAGGAGCGGGACAGCACCACCAGCGCCACATCCCCAAAATCGGAGAAAGTGGCCTTAACCGCCTCGGGGTATTTCTCCCAGGGCACCTCGTTGATCCGGTACTGCTCCGGGCCGCCGCCAGCCAGATCCGCGTTGACCCGCTTATAGCCGGAGGTCTTGTAGAATTTCCACACCTCCTGGTTGACGCAGCCGGGAGCGAAGCTGTCCTCCAGGGCTCCGTAAAAGCTCACGGCGTCGCCGGTGGCCATGAAAGCCGAGCCAGTGCCGGTGAGCACCGGGTCCGCCGCGGACTGGGAAAAGAGGGAGAATTTTGTTTCCGCAGGCAGAGGCAGGGTCTGATCCCGATTGAGCAGGAGCACCGCCCCCTCCGCCATCACCTGACGGCAAATATCAAAATCATTTTCCGTCAGGGCTTCCTCTGTCTCATACTCCGTCCAATAGAAGATGCTGGAATCCTCCCCGGGGATGATTTTCTGGGTCCGTGCATTCAGGGCGGCGTTGATCATGGTCTCATAATAGGCCGTCACCGGGATTGCCGCGATGAGAACTGCCAGAAAAACCGCCAGCGCTGCGGTGAGGACCGCCCACAGCGTGCCTTTTTTCTTAGGGTTCTTGCTCATATCGGTTTTCCTCCCTTTAGTAGTCTTAACATACACAATGTACAATTTGCCGCCGTGTGATGCAACCAAAACCGCACAACCTTGCCATCCGGCGGCACAGATTTCACGGTGGGCTGTCTCAGATCCCCGCCAGTGCCTCCTCAAATTTCGGTAGCCACCAGTCCCGGTAGCCAGCCTTGGTGGGATGGACCTCGTCGGCCATGTACAGGGCGTATTCCTCCTCCGTCAGGTCGTTGAAGGCTTGGTCATGGTACAGATCGATCACACCGATCTTCCACTTTTCCGCGATCTGAGCCAGGCCCTCCACTAATTTTGCATAGTCCTCGTCCAGGGGCGGGTTGGTGTAGAAGAAGACCGGGCAAGCCCAGGTCTGCCGGACGGTGGCAATGATATACTCCATGGCGCCAAAGGAGGTGGTGATGTCAAAGGCCGACGGGTCCCGCACCTCCGGGCCGGTTACAGCTCCGTAGCGGTTGGGGGATTTCCGGTCGTTGGTGGAGAGCTGAACCACAAAGGCGTCCAGCTTTTCCGCCCGGTCCGGAGAGGCCAGGTACGCATTCAGCCGCTCCACATAACTGCCGTCCTTAAAATCCCCCAAGGTGGTGCCGGACACGGCTTCCTTGATGCACACAGCCCCATCCTTCTTGGCAAGGTAGTCCGCCATGGATTCATTCCCGGAATAGGCACCCAAGGTGACGGAGGAGCCCAGGAAGTAAATGACCTTGCCCTCCAGAGGGCTGCCGGGGACAAAGGGGGTATTCTCACAGGTATATTCCGGGCCGTTGCCCGCCAGAGTGATCCGAAGCTGGATGCTCACCGTCTTGCCGCCGTAGGCAAATTCGGCATACAGCGTAGTCCGGGTCAGGGGGGTGTCCACCGTGACGGTATAGGGCACGTCCTCCAGGATCGAGCCGTCGGACAGCTGGGCGTTGATCACCGTTCCGGCAGGGTCGAAGGTCTCCCCTTCCACATAGGCCACCTGATCTGGGCTCTGGTCCACGATCAGCTTGACCACCTGCCCGGCGGTGGTCGTGGGAGGCTCCTGCCCGCCGCCGGCGCAGGCGGTCAGAAGGAGCGCCGCCAAAATCAGTGGCGCGATCCACTTAATTCTTTTCATTTTCTGAATCTCCTGTTTGGAATGGCAAGGCCCCGGCGGTTGCCGGGGCCTTGTGAATGAGTTTCTGAATTACTCCGCCTTGGTAGCGGTGTTGCCGTCGATGGTCCAGTTCTCAGCGCCGACGCCGGCCCAGATCTGGGCAAAGGCGCCCAGCTCTTCCTCACTGGGAGCGGTGACGGTCAGCGCGGTGCCGTCCTCGCTGAGGGTGTAGGTGAAGCCGTCCCGCTCCATCCCGTAGGAGGGGAAGCAGACCTTCATGTTGGTCTCGTCCAGGAGGATCAGCACCAGATCGCCGGCCTCATAGGCGTTGACCACGCCCACCATGCTCCGGTCCTCGTTGAGGATGTAGGCATGGCTGACGCCGGGCCAAATCTGAGCGGCGTAGCCTTCCAGCTCCCCGGCAGCCTCCAGAATGACCACGCTGCCCACCTGGGTGTAGGTGCAGGGGATGTCGGTGAAGACCTTCAGGTTGGCGGTGCCGTCGGAAGCCAAAGTCAGCTCCGCGGTGGTCTCGTTGCCACCCATGTCAACGGAAGCGGTGTAGGGGGTGTCCTCGCCCACTTCGGGCGCGGCGATGGCGGTGATGTCCTCGCAGACGAAGGTGTAATCCACCGTGTTGGAGCCATCCAGGCTGCGGCTGTAGGAGAAGGAGGCCTTATTGCCATCCATGGTCACTTCCACGGCCTCGCCGCCCACGGAAATGGTGATGGCGTCGTCGGTCTTGGTCCACTTGCCGTCAGCAAACTTATCATAACCGGCGTAGAGCAGCAGGGTGCCGTCAGCCTGCAGATAAGCGGTGCCGTTGTTCTCGGCGTCCACGAAGGAGCCGATGTTCTCAGGAGCGGTAAACTCGATCTTGTAGGCGGCGATGAAGTCGTCGTCGGTGGCGTAGGTCTTGTTTTCCGTGCCCTCCATGGTCACGTTCCGGGTGTAGGACATGCCGGGGACCACGGGGAAGGTCATTTCAAAGCTGTAGGTACCGGCCACCTCGTAGGCGTAGGCGGTCTGGTTGTTGGACTCGTTGCCCGCCTCGTCCACATAGGCGATCTTGATCTGCAGGCAGGGCACGCCGTCCTTTTCCACTTCCTTCCAGGTACCGGACAGGTAGCTCTGGGTGTAGGAGGGGTTGGAATCGGCGGGAGAGGCGTCGTACTGGCCGAAGGAGTACCGGTCGCAAACGGCGGTGCCGTCGGCGTTCAGATCCAGCAGGAAGGCCATGTTCATCATGGAGGCGAACTCGCCCTCCTCCTCGTACTTGCCGTAGAGCTGATAGGACTTGTTGGAAGCGGGGGCCTCGGTACCGTTGGTGTTTCCGTTGGTGTTTTCCTTGGTGCCGTCGGTGTTTTCGGTGGGGCCGCAGGCCGCCAAGATGCCCATGAGCATCACGGCCGCCAGGACCAGAGCCAGGAGTTTACGCAGTTTCATTGTGATTTTCCTCCAATTCTTATTTATTGTGTTCCATGAAGGCCGCGGCCACCTGTACAAGGGTAGCCAGGCCAAACACGACCGCGAAAATGAGGGCTAGGGTGAAATTGCCCCCGAAGAAGGGTACGCCGGTGAGTACATCCGCCAGGGGGTAGGCCGACTCCACCAGGTGAATGGCCAGTCCCACACTCAGGCAGCACGTCGCCAGGATGGGTCCGAAGCGGAGGCGGAAGATCTCACAGGCCAGGCCCACCAGGCCGCCGCCCAGGGCAAAGCCGAAGGTCATCCAGTCGAAGACCCGGTCCACAGTCTGCCCGGCGGTGACCATGTACACGATCACATACACCACCGCGCCAATGACGGCGGCAGCGGCGCTGCCGGCGGAGAGGTAAAATCCGAAGCGTCTGTCTTTAAGCAGATTTTTCATCGTTTTTCCTCCTCTTTTTTCCATAGGTGTTTACCAGGAACAGCACCAGGCTGGCAGCGGTGAGGACGCCCAGCACCCCGTCCAGAGCCAGCATTGCCGGCTTCCACCAGGGCGTGTAGTCCGCCACGGGGACCTCCTTGGCCAGGCCGTTCACCAGGTTGGACCGGCTCATGGTGTACAGGTAATACTTAGCTACCTGCCGGAGCTTGCCCCAGATGAAGCCGTCCCGGTCCTTGGTCAGCAGGTTGGACACCTCGGGCACCCGGCCCGGGTCGTTGTTGAACTGGTTGGTCCCGGCGGTGATGGCGTCGGCCGTGCCCATGTAGGAGGCGGAGTCCTTGGAGGAGTCCGTCATGTTGATGCCGGTGAAGCCCCACTCCTCCCGCAGGACGGTGGTCATGGTGGCATAGTCGGAGGCGGTGGGGATGCAGCCGATCCGGTTATATGCCGTCATGGTGGCCATGGAGTGGCCGGCCTGCAGGCCGCCCTCGAAGCCCTTCAAGGGTCCTTCCCGGTAGGTCTGCTCAGTCATGAAGGTGGCCACGCCGTGGCGGTTGGTCTCCTGATCGTTGCCGCAGAAGTGCTTGAAGGTGCCCACGCACCCCTTCTGGGCCATGGCCAGGGTCTGGACCTCGCCGCACAGGTAGCTCATGATAGAATCTTCGGAGTAGTACTCAAAGTTCCGACCGGAGTAGGGCGTGCGGTGGATGTTGCCGCCGGGGGCGTAGATCTGCCGGAAGCCGATGTAGTAGCTCTCCTCCGCCAGGAAGTCACCGCGGAGCCGGAGCATCTCTTTGCTGAAGGTGGAGGCCGCCAGCATTTCCGCGTTGAACAGGGTGCCGGCCTGGTGGCCGTCGGGGCCGTCGCCGCCGGCATAGCTGGGCATATCGATGGATTCGATCTTGTCCAGGCCCATCTTGTCGCCGGTGATCTGGGCCAGCTCCGTGACGGTGAGCTGATCGATGAAGTCGTCCCACATGGGATCGTCGAAGGGCACGTCCTTCATGTCAATGAAGCTGATGCCGTTCTCCTGCTTATACTTATAGGCAGAGATATCCGGGGCGTCGCTGGGTTTTTCGTACTGGAAGTTCTCCATCAGGTCGGTGATCTCCTCGTTGGCGGTGAGGGTGGCCACCGTGTCGGGGAAGGTGTTCCAATCCGCCCTGGTCAGGTAGGTAACGGTGCCGGGGAGGAAATAGTTGATGTCCCGGTCCTCGAAGTGGTTGGAAACCACCGCGCCGGTGCGCTGGGACACGGCATAGGTCGTGTTGTCCAGGGCCGCTAGGGTGTCCTTGACCACCTTGGCCTTGTCGCCGGAGACTGGATTCCCCTCGGCGTCATACATGCCGGTGACCCCTTGGGCCGCCAGGACATTGTTCAGGGCGTCGTGGGCGTCGCTGCCGATGGCGAAGTAGTAATCCCCAGCGTCGAAGACGTAGCAGCCCTGCTTGGTCCCATCCGCGCCGTTGACGGCGTTCGCGTCATAGGCGGCGAACAGATAGTCGGAGACCTCCAGCGTCACGGTCTCGCTCTCACCGGAGGCCAGGGGGCCGGTCTTGGCAAAGTCCACGAGCTGGATGGCGCTCTTTTCCGTCTGTCCCTCCTGCCAGGGGAGCTGGACATAGAGCTGGACCACATCCATGGACTTGCCATCAAAGCCGCCGTTGTTGGTGACCTTCACCTGAGCGGTGAGGGTGTGCGCGGTCTTGTCCCAGTTGACGCTGAGAAGCTCCTGGGTGAAGCTTGCGTAGCTTTGGCCCGCGCCGAAGGTGTAAACCATCTCGTCGGCATAGTTCCAGGCCCCGTTCTGGGAGGCGTAGACGCCCTTCTCCGAGGTCGCGTTGTGCAGGCCCAGGATCTCATCCTGATACCGGGTCTCATAGTACTTGTAGCCCACATAGATGCCCTCGGCGTAGACCAGGTACTTGTTCTTGTAAAGGCCCGTCAGGTTGGTGAAGGTGAAGTCTCCGGCGTTCTGCATCGCGGCGCTGGACAGGGAATCGGCGGCATAGGTGATCACGTTCCGGCCGGAAGGGTCTGCCTGGCCGTTGAGGATCTTTGCCACGCCGGTCATGCCGTAGTTGCCGGGATAGCCGATCCAGAGGATGGCGTCCACCCCCAGGTCGATCAGCTCTTGGAGCTCCATGGCGTAGCCGGAGTTCAGAACCACAATGATCTTGTCGAATTTGCCGGAATTCTTGATAAGGTTCAGGGTGTCAAGCTCCTCCGGATGGAGCTTGAGCTCGGGGATGTCCGCCGGGCCCTCCTGCCAGTCGCCCTGGAGACCGTGGTTCAGGTCGCCTTCCTCGCCGCCGAACCGGCTCATGACGTAAATGGCCGCGTCATTGTAGTCGGAGGCGTAGGAGCTCTCGGTGCCGGCGTAGGCGGAGGCGGGGATCTCCCCGATCAGACCGGTCTTGGTCCGGTCGGAGGGGGTGTTCACAATGGCGTTGTACACCGTGTCGTTGACCCGGACGCCTTCGGCCTTGAGGGCGTCGTAGAGGTTGATGCCGGTGTTGGGGGGGCCGCCGGAGCCGCCATGATACACGGGGGTGGCGGCTGCAAAGCCGAAGAGGGTGACGGCCGCATCCTTGGCCAGGGGCAGGGCGGCGTTCTCGTTGCGCAGCAGCACGGAGCCTTCGATCTGACTCTCGATCAGGTAGTCCTGCTGGGCCTGGCGCATCTCGTCCATGCTGGCGTAGCTGGACTTATAGTAATTGGTGTCGTCCGTCACCGCCGCCGCCGGGGGCAGCGTGCCCAAAAACAGGTTCACATCTCCCTCCCGGGTGAAGGCCAGGCTGGTGCCGAAGCTGGTCAGGCACACGATCAGCGCCAAAAGCGCCGTCATGCCCCGCCATAGATTACTCTTTCCCATGGCGATTCCTCCAAAGGCAGAGGCTTACACGCCGAAGTCGGTAAAGTCGAAGCTGGCGGTTTTCTGGTTGACCTGAATGGTGGTGGTCGTCAGGGTGACGCTCTCCAGATACTGCTGAGCGGTCCAGGGAGTGGCGTTCTCGTCCCGGATGGGCTGGCCGTTGTCGTCATAGCCGGTGGGCGGCACTACCAGCTTGCCCATGTTGTCGGTCCAGGCGTCGGTGTCCAGCCAATAGGTCTGGTCGTAGCTCTTGACCACCCGGGTGGGGGCGGACAGGGTCACATCCAGCAGATCCTCGTCCAGGTCATTGACGGCGCTGGTGTAAGTACCGTAGATCTTGGTGATGTAGTTCTCCCGCTCGTTGCCCTTGGCATCGTTGGTGCTTTCGGCCAGCTCCAGAGCGGAGAAGGTGGAGGCGGAGATCACCAGGCAGTAGGTGTTGTCGTCCATCAGGGTCAGCTCCTGCTGGGTGAAGGTGGTGAGATAGTAGTTGTACTGGGGGCGCATATTCTGGTAGGACAGGTTCGCCGGGGACAGGTAGATCCCGGTGATCTTGCCGCCGGCGGAGCTGCCGCTGTCGCAGGCGCAGAGCAGGCAAACCACCAGACAGGCGGTGAGCAGAAGGCTGATAGTCTTTTTCATTTGGGTTTCCTCCTTAAAGTAGTCCGGGCCGGAGGCCCTTTTATTGGCAGTTTCAGCATACTCCCCCGCCAACCGCAATACAAGGAAAACCGCACAACCTTGCTCTCCCACCGCACAAATTTACTTTTTTCTCAGTCGGTGAATTGACTCTTTTGGACGAGCTTGTTATAATAAAAATGAAATGATCGACGGGGGGATGCCGCTTGTATAAAATCGCCATCGTGGAGGACAGTAAGGACGCCGCCGCCCAGCTGGAGGCGGCCCTGCGGCAGTATGCCGCCGAGTACAAGCTGCCCTTTGACATTTCCATTTTTTACAACGCCGTGCCCTTCCTGGAGCGGTACACCGCCGAGTGGGACATCGTGTTCATGGACATTTTGATGCCCCTGATGAACGGCCTGGACGCCTCCCGAATCCTCCGGGAGAAGGACGGGCAGGTGATGCTGATCTTCGTCACCAGTATGCAGCAGTACGCCATCCACGGCTATGAGGTGGAGGCGGCGGATTTCATCGTCAAGCCGATCCGGTACCCGGAATTTAAGCTGAAATTCACCCGCTCCTTCCAGCGGCTCCAGTCCCGGAAGCCCAGCAGCGTAGATATCCTGGTCAAGACGGAAACCGGGGTGGTCCGGCTCTTCTCCCGGCAGATCTCCTATGTAGAGGTCCGAGCCCACCACTGCGTCTACCACACCGCCTCCGGCGAGTTCCGGCAGTACCAGACCATGAAAAGCGTGGAGGCCCTGCTGGAGCCCTGCGGCTTTGCCCGGTGCAACAATTTCCTGCTGGTCAATCTGGCCCATGTGACCCGGATCGCGGGCATGAGCGTCTTTGTGGGGGACACGGAGCTGCAGATCAGCCACCCCCGGAAGAACGAATTTACCCGCCGGTTCGAGGAATTTTCAGGGAGTAAAAAATATGGATAAGATTTTCACCCTGCTGGGGCCCTCGGTTTTCGACTCCTTTTCCCTGATCATGACCTTTCTGGAGACCCAGCTGTGCATCGCCCTGTTTGCCCGGCACTTAGGACGGCGGCGGCACTTCTTCCTGCGGATCGGGCTGATGTGGATCCTGGGGATCGTAATGAGCTACGGCCTGGGCGTGATCTACTTTAACTACCCTGCCATCTGGATTCGGGTGCTGTGCTACCTGGCGGTGACCGCATACTGCCTGGTCTTCACCTACGGCTGCTTCCAGGACAATTTGGAGGGCGTGCTGCTGGTGGTCTGCGCCGGTACCGCCACCTATCAGGTGGTGAACAAGCTCTATCCGCTCATTCAGAACCTGCTGGGGATCAACGACAAGCTCACCATTTCCCTGATCCACCCGGACTACACCACCCTCCAGGAATGGGAATGGGTCCTGTTTTACGTCTTTCGGATCGCCGCCTTCCTGCTGCTGGCCTATTTCTTCCGCCCCAAGGGAAAGGTGGTCCGGAATAAGCGGACGGAACGGAACGTGGCGCTGCTTTCGGTCTTCATGGTGATCACCGTGAATGTGCTGATCTGCCTGGGCCGGGTCTATGAGTCGGAGAGCATGGCGGTGAGTATGCTCATCAAGGCCTTCAGCATTGATATCAACGCCATGATCCTGTTTTTGTGCGGCTTTGTGTTCCATCAGAACGAGCAGGACCACCAGATGGAGGTGCTGCAGCAGCTCTGGAAACAGGACCAGGCCCAGTTCCAGTCGGTGAAGGCCAGCATGGACGCCATCAATATGAAGTGCCACGACTTAAAGCACATCTTCCGCCGGATCGAAGGCAAGCTGAACCAGGAGGAGCTGGACCAGCTCCAGGAGGCAATCACCTTCTATGACGCCAATATTAAGACCGGCAACGAGGTACTGGACGTGGTGCTGTGCGAAAAATCCCTGCTGTGCCAGAAAAACGGCATCCAGTTCACCTGCATGGGCAGCGGGGCGCCCTTCTCCTTCCTTACCCCGGTGCAGACCTACACCATCTTCGGCAACCTGATCGACAACGCCGTGGAGGCGGTACAGAAGCTGCCGGACCAGGAGAAAAAGGTCATCACCCTGACGCTGCAAAGCACCGGCGGCGGCCTGGAGATCGAGACCTCCAACTATTTTGACGGGGTACTCCATACGGACCGGGACGCCCTGGACACCACCAAGCCCGATCAGGCCCGCCACGGCTTCGGCATCAAGAGCATCCAATACATCGCCGCCCAGTATGGCGGCACGGTGGAGACAGCGGTGCAGGAGGATATGTTCTTCCTGAGTATCCACTTCCCTGCCCAAAAACCCGCCTAAACGCGCTAAAGCGCAGATCCTCCTTTAGAAGTGGCAAGGTCCCCGGCGAAATTCGCCGGGGACCTTGCCGTGAGGAAGAAAAGGAAGGAAATGATCAGTTGGCAGTAAAGGTGTAGGTGCCCGCGCCGGGCAGGAGGATGCTCCCGTCCTCCGCCACGGTGTACTCCCCGCCGGAGACGGCGGCAGAGCCAAAGGAGGCGGGCAGATAGACGATGGCGGGGCTGTCAATGGCGGTGACAGTGAGGGTGTTCCCCTCTTTGACCACGGTGATGTTGCCCTTGGGGGTATAGACCGTGCAGCTGAAGCTCTCCAGTAGGTCCGAGGGTGCGATCTCATAGGCGGCAAACCCAGCCTCGGTGGGACGGATGCCCGCCACATATTTACTCAGGATATACATCGGCGCGGCGGACCAGCCGTGGTTAAAGGTGCCGGTGTCGGTGGTGAATTGCTCCCAGAGGGTGTCGTGGTCGTCGGTGAGCATGAAGCCATACCGGTCCAGCATCCGCTGCACCGCCAGGTCCTCCCGGCCCATGACGCACAGAGCCTCCAAAATGTACTTTTCGCAGAAGGGGCTGGCCTGATAGGTGTTCATGATCACCTGGCAGATCAGATCATAGTCCTCTTCCCCCGCTAGGCCGGACAGCGCCAGCAGGGCGTTGGCCCGGTCGTCGATATACTTGCTATCGGGGGACTTGAAGCCCTCGGGGGTATAGTAGGCGTCGTGGTAGGCGCCCTGGATGGACTCCATCCGCTCCGTCAGGAAGGGCAGATCGTCAGGAATGCCCAGGCTCTCCGCCAGGGACTTGGTCAGGCGCAGGGCGTAATAGTAGAAGCCCACCTGGAGCAGGTCCGCGTCGATCCGGTCGCCCCAGTCGTTCCAGGTCCAGGAGCCCTCCCGGTATACCGGCAGGCCGTCGGCCATTTCAAAGAGCTTTAGATAGTTTATAAAGGCGGTGTAGTAGGAACGCATGGTCTCGGCGTCCCCGGAGTGGAGATAGTAGTGATAGGCGCTGGTCATAAAGGCCAGGCTCTGGTTGGGGATCTCCTGGGGCTTGACAGAGGGGGCTCGGCTGGGGATCGCGCCGGAAGCGGTGGTCCAGCCGACACAGGCCAGGATCGCCTTTTTCGTCATGTCGTAGCCCCCCTGGTCATAGCCGTAGAGGGCCGCGTCGATCTGGTTGGAAGCATCGCCCATGTAGGGGCCCCGCTCCCGCTCGGGGCAGTCCATAAAGGTGTCTCGCATACAGATTGCCACGGTGTTCAGGCTCTCCTGCCAGAGCTGATCCAGCTCCGGATTGGAGGAGGTGAAGCTTCCGGCCCAGGTCCCGTTGAATTCACTCTTCCGGTAGCCCAGGGCGGTGAAGGTCACCCCGGCCTCCGCCTCGATGTAGAGCTTGCTGCCGCTGCGCCAGGGAAGGTTTTCATAGCTTTGGGCCCCGTCCTTGGTCACATAGGTATCTTTGAAGTTGGCCATGCCGTCCTGATCGGTGTAGGAATCGGTGTAGAAGGTCAGCTTTTTCCCGGCGGGGGCTTCCAGCTCAAAATAGGTGGTGAACTGGATGTTGCCGGGAAGCTCCAGCTCCAGGACCGTATCGGAAGTCAGGGTCTGGCCCACATAGTCGGCGGAATTTTCAAAATCCGTGATCCCGGCAAATTTGATGGGCCGGATGATGGCGCTGTACAGGTCGCCAAAGGGCAGATCTCCGGGCTTGGCCACCAGGGTGGCGTCTTCCCAGGCGCTGTCGTCGTACCCGACGTCCATAAAGGGTCCGATGTCGTCGGCAGCGGCAAAATACACGTTCCGCTCCGCCAGCATGGAGGACTGGTCATAGCCAGGATAGTCGGCCCCGGCGGTGACCCGGTTTTTATAGGCGGCGTGGCGGATGGCCTTCCAGGAGCTGTCGGAGACGATCGTCTGGCCGTCGGCCTCCATCTCAAAGAGCAGGCCGGCTTGGTTGTAGTCGTCTCCCTCCTCGTCCTGGGCCACGGGGACGATGGAGCCGTCGCCGGAGCGGCCATTGAAGGCCACCAGCAGCGCGATCACGTTCTCTCCGGCCTTCAGGTCCAGCTCCACGGTGTCATAATAGCTGTCATAAGGCGTTGGACCCCGCTTCAGCGAACCGTCCAGCACCACCATTTCCCCGTTGACCCAGAGGGTGTACTTGTCCACGGCGGAAATATAGGCCGTGGCCTGAGTATCGGCGTCCAGGTTGACGGTCTTGCGGAAAGCAACGTAGCTGTCGTCTGAGCTGCTCTTGGTCCAGATCCAGTTGGCGGTCCAATCGGTTTTCTTATAGCTGTCGATGGCAGCGGTGTAAAGAAGGTCCGATTTATCGGGCTGGCCCCGCTCCGGCACCCCGGCGGGCTGGGCAGGCTCTGTCCCGGCAGTGGTCCCACCGGTAGTCTGGGTGGGGCCCTGCTGAACATTGCAGGCGGTCAGCAGCAGCACCGCCGCCAGAAGCAGACTGAAAACGCGGGCGATCCGTTTGTTCATAGGGTTCTCCTCCTTCTTTTTTTCCATTGTTATTTTAGCACCCGCGCCGATACAAAGAAAGGAAAACCGCACAACCTTTCCTTCCTGCCGCACAAGCTTTGCCCCCGGACTTCCCGGGGGCAAAATCGACGCCCCCAGGGCGTCAAACTCTGCAAGGCTTTTTTGACATGCTAAGGCCCGAAAGGAAACCTTTCGGGCCTGCATTTGACTGGACCGCCCTATTTTCGACAGGGTGCTGCAATGGTTATTCCAAAAGAAAGGCGTGGAAATCCACGGTCCCCTCCCCCTGGAACCGGAAGTACAGGGCTTTGACGCCGCTGCCCACATCCAGGGTGCCGACGAACCGGTCCTTATGCCCGGCGGTCTCCACTGGGATCACGCAGCCGGTCTCAAAATCCGGGGAGGCGGACACCCGCATCTCCCCCCGCCCGGCGCCCCCCAGCTCCAATGTCAGGGTCCGGGGCCCGTCGAAGGTGAAATATTTAAAGCCCGCCACCGCGCCGTCGCGCATATTGGCGATGTACTGGTCCCCATGGTCCTCCCGATCCGGCCCGGTCTGGGTAAAATAGGGGTGGTCCGCCAGGCGCTTTTGGGGGTTAGGGCCGTCGTACCGGCCCACGCCATCCTTCGACCACAAATTGCAGGCGATCCGGGCCTCGTACCATCCCCGGCCCTCCAGGGGCCCGCCGTTTAAGCCACAGGAGGTGACCTCTGCCTGCCGGAAGGAGCCGTCCGGATTCCGGGTCAGCTTCTCCGCGCAGGCCTGCCGGGAATAGGAGTGGCGGTTGGTCTGCCGGTGGTAGAAAATGTACCAGTCCTCGCCGAGGTGCAGCAGGCCGCCGTGGGTGTTGCCCAGGTAGTTGACAGCCTTGCTTTCGTCCTCGTTCCCATCCAGGAACAGGTCCCCCTGGTCCACCAGGGTGCCGCCAAAGGTGAAGTCCCCGTCGGGGCGGTGGCTCACGGCGTAGCACAGCTCATGGTTGTGCCGGGAGGAGTAGACGAAAATGTATCGGTCCCCATCCCGGCGGATGGAGCTGGCCTCGAAAAATTCGTGGTTCGGGAAAGACCCGGGGCCCTCTTTTGGGAAAATCACCTTGGGCTCTGTCTTGATGGTCACCATGTCCGGCTCCAGCTCCAGCACCACGCCGCCGTCGTTGCGCAGCTTCCGCCCGCCGGTGACGATGGCGGGGGTGGGGGTGTAAAAGCCGGAGTAGAGCCAGATCCGCCCGTCGTCATCCGCCAGGACGCCGGGGTCGAAGGGGAACTGGTCCCCCTTCCGCCGGCCCCAGACCGTGCCGTCCGGATAGTGGACATGGCCCAGGAATTCATACTGCCCCGCCGGGGTGTCGCACACCGCCACCCCCATGACGCCCATGAAATCAAAGGCATAATAGAGGTAGTACCGCCCATCCGGCCCCCGGCACACGTCCGGGGCGAACAGCAGCCGCAGGCCCAGTTTATTCTTGGGGTCCTGGTTTTTCCGGTAGATGACGCCCTCGTACCGCCAATCGGACAGGTCCTCCACCGGGGCGGACCAGCAGGCATAGTCGTTGACGCAGAAAATAGGGGCGTTGAACCGGTCATGGGAACCGTAGACATAGACCCGACCGCCAAACACATGAGGCTCCCCGTCGGGAATGTACTCCCAACTGGGGAGGTAGGGGTTAAAAACCTGATTTTTCATCCGATACGCCTCCAATTTTAGCAGTCTTTAGCAAAAGGGATTCTCCGTGGGATAGGGCAGGCTCTTGGGCTGGTTGTAGGAGATGTCCTGGATGCCCAGGAATTTGAACACCTCAAACAGGGCCTTGCCGTAGTGGCCGAAGGCAACGGCCCCGTGGTGGGGATAGCGCTTCTGGATGAGGACGTGGCGGTAAAACCGGCCCATTTCGGGAATGGCGAAGACGCCGATTCCACCGAAGCTGCCTGTTGCCACGTTCAGCACCTCGCCCTGGGCGATGTAGGCCCGGAGATTGCCTTCACTGTCGCACTGGAGGCGGTAGAAGGTGATGGCCCCGGGGGCGATGTCCCCCTCCAGGGTGCCCCGGGTGAAGTCCGGCTCCGAGTCCTTGGGCTCCAGCAGCCGGTGCTGGATCAGCTGGTACTTCACCGCCCGGTCCGCGCAGAGCTTGCAGGACGGGGTGTTGCCGCAGTGGAAGCCCATGAAGGTGTCGGTGAGCTGGTAGCTATATTTTCCGGCAATTTCGGAATCATACAGGGATTTTGGCACGGAGTTGTTGATGTCCAGCAGGGTCACGGCGTCGGCAGAGACGCAGGCGCCGATGTACTCGCTCAGCGCGCCGTAAATATCCACCTCGCAGGCCACGGGAATGCCCCGGGCGGCCAGGCGGGAGTTGACATAACATGGCTCAAATCCAAAGGCCTCGGGAAACGCGGGCCAGCACTTGTCGGCGAAGGCCACAAACTTTCGGGCGCCCTTGTGGTTCTCCGCCCAGTCCAGCAGCGTCAACTCAAACTGGGCCATCCGGGGAAGCAACTCGGGATAGTACCTTCCCTCGCCCATTTCGGCGGCCATATCGGCGCAGACTTCGGGGATTCGGGGGTCCCCGGCGTGGGCCTTGTAGCTCACCAGAAGGTCCAGCTCGGAGTTTTCCTCGATCTCCACCCCCAGCTCATAGAGCCCCTGAATGGGGGCGTTGCAGGCGAAAAAGTCCTGGGGCCGAGGGCCGAAAGTGATAATTTTCAGGTTTTTCAGACCGATCAGCGCCCGGGCCACAGGCACGAAGTCCAAAATCATCTCCGCCACGTCCTCCGCCGTGCCCACGGGGTACTCCGGGATGTAGGCCTTGGTTTTCCGCAGGCCCAGATTATAAGAGCAGTTCAGCATCCCGCAGAAGGCGTCCCCCCGGCCGTTGATCAGGTCGCCGTCCCCTTCCGCGGCGGCGGCGTACATCACCGGGCCGTCAAATTTCTGGGCGATCAGGGTCTCCGGCGTCTCCGGGCCGAAGTTGCCCAGGAACACCACCAGGGCGTTGCACCCGGCGGAGCGGACCTCCGCCACGGCCTTTTCCATATCCTTCTCGTTTTCCACGGTGGTCTGGGCCTCGTAGAGGGACAGCCCCTTTTCGGCGCAGGCGGCCGCGACGGCGCTCCGCCGGCGCTGGGACAGAGAGATCACGAAGCAGTCCCGGCTGACAGCAATGATGCCCAGCTTCACCTGGGGAATGTTTTGAAACATATATAATTCCTCCTATTTTGTTTTTATTCACTGGCGCAGCGCGGGAAACAGCGCCTTGCATACCGGGTAGATCTGCCGGAACTGGCGGTAGCGGGCTTCGTACAGGCCGGTGAGCGCCGCCTCCGGCTCCACCGTGCCGGCGATCTCCACCAGCGCGTCCGCAGCGGACTGCACCGTGGGAAACGCGCCGCAGCCCACCATGGCCAGCATGGCGCCGCCATAGCCTGGGCCCTGCTCCGTCTTGGGCAGGTCCAGCGGAATGCCCAGCACATTGGCAAAGATCTTCCGCCACAGGGGCGACTTGCTGCCGCCGCCGCAGAGCATAGAGCGGGGAATGTCGATGCTCAGCCCCCTCGCCACCTCAAAGGAATCCCGGATGGCGAAGGCCACGCCCTCCAGCACCGCCTGAACTAGGTCGGCCCGGGTGGCGTCCATGGTCATGCCAATGAAGGCGCCCCGGGCGTTGGTGTCGTTGATGGGGCTGCGCTCGCCCATGAGATACGGCAGGAAAAACACCCGATTGTGCCCCAACGCCTCCTGCCGGATGGCAGACTGCTCCGCCCCAAAATCCGCCGTACCCAGAATGTCCTGGCAGAACCACTTGTTGCAGGAGGCGGCGGACAGCATACAGCCCATCAGGTGATAGCCGCCGTCCGCATGGGCAAAGGCATGCAGGGCGTTGTTGGGATCTACCCGGAAGGTATCGCTGGAAATGAAGATCGTGCCGGAGGTGCCAAGGGAGATATTGCAGCCCCCGGCCCCCACCACGCCGGTCCCTACCGCGGCGGCGGCATTGTCCCCTGCCCCGGCCACCACTCGAACCCTTTGGGGCAGGCCCAGCGCCCGGGCGGCCTCCGCCGTCAGGCAGCCCACCGTCTCATAGCTTTCAAAGAGCCGGGGCATCTGTGCCAGAGTCACGCCGCAGATGGCAAGCATCTCCTCAGACCAGCGCCGGTTGGCCACATCCAGCAGCAGCATCCCGGAGGCATCCGAATAGTCACAGCAGTGGACGCCGGTGAGCTTATAGTTTACATAATCTTTCGGCAGCATGATTTTACGGATGCGGCGGAAATTCTCCGGCTCGTTGGCCCGCATCCACAGCAGCTTCGGGGCGGTAAACCCAGCAAAGGCGATGTTGGCGGTGTAACGGGAGAGGGTCTCCCGGCCGATCTTTTCGTTGAGATATTCCACCTCCCGCTCCGTCCGGCCGTCGTTCCACAAAATCGCCGGGCGGATCACCCGATCCTGCTCGTCCAGCGCCACCAGACCGTGCATCTGGCCGCCGGCGCCGATACCCGCCACCTGGTTCGGGTCAAAGCCCTGCAGAAGCTCCGGGATGCCCGTCAGGCAGGCGTTCCACCAGTCCTCCGGGTTTTGCTCCGACCAGCCCGGATGGGGAAAGGACAGCGGATAGGTCCGGCTGACCTCCCGGCAAACGCGGCCGGTCTCATCCACCAGCAGCAGCTTTAAGGCGGAGGTACCCAGATCGATTCCGATGTAAAGCATAGCATCCCTCCATTTTTTGTTTATAGATGTCAAATGTGCCTACCGATTTCCTTCCTTTTTTGATTATAATCCAAGAATGGAACAAATGCAAGGAGAGAACCCCATTGGCGGAAAATAAAAATGAAAAGGCAGATTCAGAGTCTACGCATAGTAAAGGCTATGAGCTTCTGGGCATTCCCGAGGAAGACCGCTCCGCCATCATTGCTAAGATTGGCCAGAAAAACCAACATGGCGCCGCGAAAGCGGGCGCATTCGTCCCACCAGAATATGTTTTAAGGAGCCGTGGAAAGCGGCTCCTTTTTAATCATCCCACATATGCCGTTCCACATATCTCTCCATGTCCAGCTTATACCGATGCTGGACCGCGGCGATGCTTTCACCGTGAAGGATTGCCAGATAGGCCCGCTGATGAATGGCGTTCTGTTCATTGTCCCCGGTAGAAAGGCTGTTCGCCATTTCCAGAGCAAAGGCCACATCCGGGAACTTCGCTTCCAGGGCGGGGTTTTGCATCAAGGCGTCCATTCCGGGAATAGTCCGGAATACTTTGATTTCCTGGTCTTGATAATATCGCATGGTGTGGGACGTGGGCATGGTGAATCTCTCCTTTTTCTCAACAGGTCGTAGAATAGCGCTTTCTGGAAGGGCTTGCAAGCCCCCATCGGAGGATAGTCTATCACAGAAACGGTCCAATCGAATGGGTAGAATTAAGGAAAGGCTGTCTTTTGATACACGGAGGCACCTGGCGCAATTTCGGTGTTGAGGACCAAGAAAAACATTTCAGAATATAAGATGAGTATTGATCTGGGTCACAGCAACAGTTATATCCACAGCATTTCTTCCGGCAAAGCGCTTCCCTCTATGGGCGGGTTTTTGTCTGCAAATTTATCCCATCGGCACGATCCGATCCCAGTATTCCGCCCATGGAGAAACCTCGCAGCCGGGGACCTTCCGGTAGAGCGGATAGGCAATCGACGGAACATAAATCTTCACCTGCTCCGCCCCGGCAAAGGTGTCCGGCTGGATGGTAACGACGCGATCCGTGTGCTCCAAAATCAAGCGGGTCAAATTGGGTGCGCCCGCAAACACCCGTCCCGGCAGGCTCTCCACCGTGGCCGGGATCCGCAGCTCTACCAGCGCTTCCGCGCCCCATAATGCCTCCGCCGTCCAGGGGCCGCCGCCAATAAAGCCGCAGCGCAGACTTCCCAGGTCGTACCCCGTCCGATGCTCGGCCATGGCCAGGTACAAGGAGGGCACCCCGTTCATCCGCGTGAGGCGCTGCTTCTCAATGGCGGCGAGTACGGCCCCGGCCTCCTTCTCCGCCAGCAGGTACAGCCCATAGCCCAACACCACTGTGCCAAACAGCAGTACCAGGCCAAAGACATGGTCCATGGGCGCCGCCCCCAGGGCTAGGTCGCCGGGCCGGTAGTCCCCCAGGGGGGCCGATTCCAAAAGATTTTCGATCAGATTGGCCTGGCTCAGTACCACCGCCTTCTGCTCCCCGGTGGAACCGGAGGTGAGCAGCACAAAGCTCGGCCCGTTGGGGTCAGTAGAATTGTCCCCCGCAAGGGCATCGGGCAGAGCCGCTGGGTCCAGGGGAAAGGTCCCCGCCGCTGTCCGGCAGATCCCCGCTCCAATGATCATGGGCGTTCCAAAGCGGGCGGCGTCCAAGTCGGCCCTGGGGTCCAGAAGCGCCGCCGTGGCCCCAATCCGCGCCACGGCAAAGAGGATAATCGCCGTGCGGACGCTCTGGTCTGTGCGGACCACCACCAGATCCCCCTGTTTCAGCCCCAGCCGGGCCATTTCGGCGGCGGTGTTGTCCGTCAGGCGGCGGACCTGGGCGGCGGAGAGCCATTGGTCACCCTTGCCCAGGAGCTTGCCTGGGGATGGGCGGCAGCATATTGGATCAGGTATTCAGAGAGATTTCTCATGGGGCGGCTCCTTCCCAAAGTCCGTCCAGCACCATCTGGGTTTCCAGGTCCTTCAGCCAGGCTTCCGTGTTCCGATAGGCCGCCTGTGTGAGCAGATGGTAGTGGGTGTCGTAAAAGTCCTCTGTGTGGTAGAGGTAGTTTTTCAGCTGGGAGATCACCTTTGCTCCAGCGGCCTGCGTAATCTCACGAAACCGGGCGTCCATTTTCTCCACATTGTCCCGCTCCCCATCCGGTAGGGCGTCCACGTCCACACAGCCGTAGGAGAGGTACACTTCCGCACCCTTGGCCAAATAGCGCCGGTACATTTGGGTGAGCAGGGGCAGGCCGTCCGAAAGCAGATCGGGGTCCAATGTGACGGTGTCGGCCAGATCCGCCCTCCCCTTGGTCCGCAGGAGCGGCAAGCTGCCGGTATAATCCAGATAGACCCGGCCGCTGGAATCGGTATAGGTGTCATCATAGCTACCGCCGGGCTGTTTAATGGACCAGTAGAGGGACAGACTGTCAAAAACGCCCTCCAAGTCCCGCAGGTCCGCTAGGGAGAACAGGTCGTAGTTATACTCCAAGCCGCACCAGAGGGGCCTGTCTCCCTCCCCCATGTCGGTAAAGGTTAAAAGCTGGTAGGGGCTGGATAGCTCCGGGGCGTGGAAAACGATGTCCCCCGGCTCCAAAAAGGCCCCCAGGATCTCCATCTGCATCAGGGAATTAACGGTGCCGTTAAGACCCAGATTGATGACGGTATAGGTATCCCCGAACCGGTGGGCCGCCTCCTCCCCGATCAGATTGTACCACATGGAGCAGCCGCCATAGAAGATCAGCTTCTTTTGCCCCTGGACCTGGATCAGCAGGTCCACCTTGTCGGCGTACAAGCTCTCTCGGCGGTACTGATAGCCATAGGGGTCCTCGATGGCGTTGATATGTAGGGTCTGAAGCGCCTCCGCCCCAGCGAAGGCGGCGTTAGAGATGGTCTCCAAATTGTCAAACAGCGTCAGCTCCGTGAGTTTTGCCCCGGAGAAGGCCCCTTCCACCACGGTTTGGAGGGTGTTTGGGAAAATGATCTCTATGGCGGGACAGTTTTGGAAGGCGTCCTCCCCGATGGCGGTGACGGGCAGGCCGTCGATCTGTGCGGGCAGGACCAGTTGGGCCTCATCCCCCGAATAACCGGTCAAGATGACGCCCGAATCCGTCTCTTCATAGGTAAATTCCTCCGCGTCGTCCACTTCGCCTACTGGGCATAGAGGGTCAGGCCCGAATCCTCCACCGTGACCCGGCTGCCTAGGCCAATGGCAATGCCAGAGCCGTCGGGGACGGTATTCCAGCCCGTCAGCGTGAATCCCGGTCGGCAAAGAGGTCTGTCTGGGTGTTTGGCCGCCGCTGAGAGAAAACAGGGACCTGGACCGGCTCTCCCTCCCCGCCGTTGGGTTGGTAGACGATGGCGCGGGGTCCGGCGTCGGGGGCCTTTTCCGCCGTAACCGCCACCCCGGTGGGGTAGGCCACTCCCCGCAGGGTCAGAAGGTAGGTCCCATTCTCCAGAATCAGGTCATACGCTCCCCAGTAGTCCACTTCGGCGATCTCATAGCCCTGCCGGAGGTGGAGCCGGAAGACCGCATCGGCACCGGGTTGAATCCAGAGGCCGTTGTTCTGAACGATCACGCCCTCTCCAGGAAGGATATACACCTGAATGTCGGTCCGAATCGTGGTAGGGGTGCAGGCGGTCAGGAACATGCAGGCAAGAAAAAGGGCAAATATTCTTCGTTTCATGCCCACACTCCTTTCCACTTGATTAGGGCAAATTTTTTATTACAATAAATAAGTATTTTTTATCTATTTAGGAAGGGGACGGCCATATGCTGAAAATCGCCATCTGCGACGACGAGGCCGTCGCCATTGCCGCCGCCCGGCAGGTGCTGCTCGCCAGCGACCTGGGCGCCGAGTCGGAGATTGCCAGCTACACCGACCCTGCCGCGCTATGGAAGGATGTCCAGGCGGGAAAGCGGTTCGATCTGGTACTGCTGGATGTGGATATGCCGGGGCTGGACGGCATCGAGCTGGGGGTCCATCTGGGAGACGCTCTTCCGGAAGCGGTGCTGATCTATCTATCCGGGCAGTCGGAGCGGGTGTTCGACGCTTTTCGGGCGAGACCCTTCCGATTTTTACAAAAGGATCATTTTCCGGCGGATTCCTCACCTGCGCCCTATGGCGGACGGCCGGGTCCCCGCTGGGTCTGGGGCCGACCTTGCCCGGCGCGGCGGTCTGCCTGGTCCTGCTGGTCTCCGTCAGCCTGCTGACCTATAAAAAGCACCCCAGCCGTATGGCGTGAAAAAGAAGCGATCCCCATTCGCGCATACGGCCGCCTTATCGTATCAATCGTTTTGCTCTTTACCGATATTGTCCACGGCCCCCTCACTTTCCATGCCGAAAAAGCGAGGGGGCCGCACACCTTGAAAAATTAGTTTTCCATAAGTTTTTTAGTTTTTTGAGAATCCGCGTCTTACGCTTGTGAATGGCGTTATGAAAGACGCCTTCCCGGGCCGCGTATTCCCGCTCCGTCATTCCGTCAAAGAATAAAGCGTGAATCAAATTCCGCTCATCCTCAGACAGCACGGAAAGGGATTGAAGGAGCTTGTCCAGCATATGGATCTTTGTTTTCGTGCGACTTGTTCCGCTACAAGTCAGAAATGACGAAAAGCGGCGCTGGGTCCAAACCAGCGAACTGATAATCCGATAGGTGAAATGAAGGAGTAACGCCCTGAAGCGCCTACCCTGATACTCCGGCTGGCGGTGTAAGCGGAAACGCTGACCGTCAGAAGCCCGGTGAAGTCGGCAGAGAGTGCCCGTAAGGTGGCTGCGGAAGCAACATCACGAAAGCTGTCCAGCGGTGGATGGTGGCGCCTATATGTCGGAGGTCTATAAAATACCCATGGCGAGAATGGCGGAGACGCCTGACGAACTTGCGGAAGTACGGGTCTAAAAAAGGAGTCGTATAGAAATGTACGTCTGTTGTTACAGCACAGTCAGTGTGGTTGAGTAAAAATGAGAACTATGAAAGACCATAATTGCCGAAACCTGCAAAGGTGGCGGGGCAATTCAAGCTGACAGGCTCAAAGCAAGCGCCTAAAGGTATATGTACAGATAGGATTATCGGAACAAGGAAAGGTATCGGGTACTTTATATACATTATATAAAGCATAAGCGGACGAAGAACAATAAGACGCTGAACCGGTGCTGAAAAGCAGAGGTCGAACTGTTGATAGCTCCTGTAATGGGAAAAGGAGGAATGGCCTCGAGTCATTGTTTATGGATGAAAGTCGTACAAACAACGTAGGATTACGAGTACGACCAAGAGGGTCACTCAATTCATTGGAAAGAGGTGATTCCTACGGCAAAGGTGATTAAAGAAAAAGTCCTGTGCGTTGATGATCTACGCCATGCGGAGTATTACGCCATGCAGGAGGTATTCGATGACCTGTACGCCAGGAGTCTGAGAAGGGAAACCTTTGAGGACCTTATGGATATTATTCTCAGTCGAGAAAATATCCTGCTGGCATACCGGAATATCAAAACCAACAGTGGAAGCCATACCCCAGGCACGGATCACGTTACCATCAAAGACATTGGAAAGCTATCGCCGGAAGAAGTCGTTGACAAGGTAAGGTTCATCGTCGCAGGCAGCGCCCACGGCTATCGGCCCAAACCGGTAAGGCGCAAGGACATTCCAAAGCCCAACGGTTCCACCAGATCCCTCGGTATCCCATGTATGTGGGACCGACTGGTGCAGCAATGTATCAAACAGGTCATGGAGCCGATCTGCGAGGCCAAATTCAGTGATAACAGTTATGGATTTCGGCCCCAGCGAAGTGTGGAAAACGCTATTTCAAGAACAATGTTCTTGGTGAATCAAGCCCACCTAACGCAGGTGATAGAATTTGACATCAAGGGTTTCTTTGATAACGTGAACCACCCCAAGCTGATACGGCAAATCTGGGCAATGGGCATACACGACAAGCATCTCATTTATGTCATACGGCAGATATTGAAAGCTCCGGTTAAAATGCCAGATGGTACGATGATGTTCCCTACAAAGGGAACGCCCCAGGGTGGGATTATTTCTCCCCTGCTGGCAAACATCGTGCTGAATGAGTTGGACCGTTGGATTGAGAGTCAATGGCAGAATAACCCGGTAGCAAGAAAATATTCTGTTAATATAAACGATAATGGATCAGAAAATCTCGGACATGGCTATGCGGCCATGAGAAAAACTGGTCTAAAAGAGATGTATATTGTACGATATGCTGATGATTTCCGTATATTTTGTCGAATCAGAAGTGACGCCATCAGAACGAAATTTGCGGTTACGCAATGGCTATCTGAGCGGCTGAAACTGGAAGTTTCGCAGGAGAAAACGAGAATCGTCAATGTCAAACGCCGCAACTCAGAGTTTCTTGGGTTTAAGTATAAACTCAGACCTAAAGGAAACAAATGGGTCGCAAAATCTCATATGTGCGATAAAGCCTTTAAGAAGCAAAAGCAGGAGCTGACGGAGCAGGCAAAAAACGTGGCAAGACCTAGGGCCGGAAGAACAGAGCGGGAGGAAATTCTGCTCTACAATCAGAAGGTCATGGGGATGCAGAATTACTACTGCATTGCCACGGAAATAAGCCTCGACTGCGGCAGGCTGAATAGGGCGGTGATGACGATTTTCAAAAATCGGCTATCCACCCAGAAAGGAGGCCGTCTTGTAAGGAAAGGGCGAGAGCTAACAGACTACGAGAAAAAGAGATATGGAAAGTCTGAAATGCTAAGATATGTATCTGGCTCGGATGAACCTATCTATCCCGTAGGATATGTGCAGCACAAGTACCCCATGGCAAAGAAACGCAGCGTCAACCAGTACACGCCACAAGGGCGGACGGAAATCCACCAGGATTTGCGCTTGGACCGGCGGTTGATGCTGGCTATGATGTGGCAACCATTGTGGCACAGGAGCGTGGAATATGCGGACAACCGCATATCCCTGTTCTCCGCGCAATGGGGCAAATGCGCTGTCATGGGAACGCCCTTTGAAGATCTGGAAGATATCCACTGCCATCATAAGGAGCCCCGCTCCAAAGGTGGATCTGACGCATATGAAAACCTGGTGTTGGTCCATGATCTGGTACACAGGCTGATCCATGCTCAGAAAGTGGAAACGATCCAGTATTACAAGAACCTGCTAAAGCTAAGCGCCGAACAACTAGCAAAGCTGAACAAGCTACGCAAGCTGGCCGACCTTGAAGAAATATGACCGCACAAAGCAACCAACTCAACCATTATAATCACCTATGTTTGTTTGTACAGATGAGTAAAAAGTAACAACGATGGAACGCCGTATGCGGTGAAAGTCGCATGTACGGTGTGAAGCGGGGGAAAAGTTGGAGATAGCATCAAAGACTCACCTATCGCTATCAGGTCATGCCTTGGCCGCGAGCCCAGCTTTCCAGGTTGTTCTTGTAGAGTTTTGTGCCGATGAATCAAGTATGTAAGCGTTCAGGGCTTTTCGCAAAGCAGAACGCCGCCAGTAAGAGAAAGGGTACGGTGGGTAAGATGGACAGCACAGCCACCACTGCTCCCGAACCCAGCCCCAGGCAACCAAGGGCGATCATTTTCGTCACCATGGCTCTTTCCCGCTCCCGTTTTGTTTGGGTGTCCATCAGCTGACCTTCCCGCTCTCCACGGAAATTACGGTATCAGCGATCCGCATGGTGGAGGCACGGTGGGACACTATAACAACGGTTTTCTTCTCCCGCTCCTCCCGGAGGGATTTCAAAATCACCGCCTCGTTGAGGCTGTCCAGATTGCTGGTGGGCTCGTCCAGGAGCATCAACGGCGCATTATGAAGGAACGCACGGGCCAGGCCCAGCCGCTGACGCTCCCCTCCGGAAAGGGTGTCCCCCAACTCTCCCACCGAAGTGTCGTAGCCCTTTGGGAGAGTCATAATGAAATCGTGAACCGACGCCTTTTTGCAGGCAGCCACAATTTCCTCGTCCGTGGCGTCCAGCTTGGCCAGGCGCAGGTTGTTCTTGATGCTGTCATGGAACAGGTGCGTCTCCTGTTTGACGAAGCTCTCCAGTTCCCGGAGATTCCTTGTGTCGATCTCACGAACCGGCACGCCGGAGACCTTGACGCTCCCCTTCTGCACGTCCCAGAAACGCATCAGGAGCTTTAGGAGCGTGGACTTTCCGCTGCCGCTCCGGCCCGTGATACCCACGATCTCCCCTTCCGGAACGGTCAGGGACACATCCCGCAGTACTTCCTCGCCGCCGTAGGAGAAGGACACGTTCTCCACGGACGCGCCGGTAAAGGTCACCGCCGCCTTGCCTGTGACCTCCTCCACTGCCGGAGTATCGTCCAGAATGTCCAGCACCCGGTTCCCGGCGGCGAAGGTACTCTGTAAGGTGCTGCCCAGGGCCGCCAGGGCTACCGCCGGGCCAAAGGAGGAGAACAGGGCGATGGTCGGGATCAGCACCCCGTTTAAGCCCACCGCACCAGCCTGATACAGCGAGGCGCTCACAAAGAGCATTACGAGGTCAAAAATCAAAATCACCGTATTCGTCACCGCCGCGTTTCGCCCGGCGGTCTTTTTCATGCTGGCTTCGTCTTTAGAGAGGGCATCAGTGCGTGCATTCATCTCTGTTAGACGCTTTTCGCCCTGACCGTATTGCAGAGTCTCGTCCAGCCCCCGGAGACTGTCCAGCACGAACCCCGCCAGCTCCCCGGACTGGGTGCGGAACCGCATCCCGGCGTCCCCGCTGAGACGGGAGGTAATTATGGGGATGACGATGCCCACCACGGCATAGGCGCACAGCGCCAGCAGCCCCAGCGCCCAGTGGAAAGAGCCGATGAACAGGCACATCACAGCGGTAAAGAGCGCCGCGATGGCGATAGGCGAGATGGTGTGGGCGTAGAATACCTCCAAAAGCTCGATGTCCGAGGTGATCACGGAGATCAGGTCGCCCCGGTCCCGGCCCTCCAGCTTCGCCGGACAGTGTTTCCGCAGCGCCTGGAACACCTTGTCCCGGATGATGGCCAGTAGCTTGAAGGCAATGAAGTGGTTGCAGGACTGCTCCGCATAGCGCAGCACGCCCCGTACCAGCGCAAAAATCAGGACGGCGGCAAATATCCAGCCCAGGGCCAGAGACGTCTCAAAGCCCAGAACGTTCAGTACCGCATATCCGCCCAGAATGGTGATGAAGGACGCGCACAGGTTTCCAATGAGTCCCATGATAATAGCCAGCACCATAAATCCGGTCAGCGGCTTTACCAGTCCGATGAGCCGGGCCATAATAACAAATCCGCTTCTGCGTTTCATACGCTCGCCTCCTTCGCGTAGTTTTCCAGGGCCTGCTGGGCGTTCCAGAGGTCGGCATACACGCCGCCCCGCGCCAGAAGCGCCTCATGCGTCCCGCTCTCGGCGATACAGCCGTTTTCCATGGCGTAGATGTTGTCCGCCGCAGCCACATTGGCAAGGCGGTGAGAGATGAGGATGACTGTTTTCGTCTCAGCCATCCGGTGGATCTCCGCCATGATGTCGTTTTCACTCTCCACGTCG
This sequence comes from uncultured Oscillospiraceae bacterium, assembly GCA_947626085.1. Taxonomy (GTDB): domain Bacteria; phylum Bacillota; class Clostridia; order Oscillospirales; family Oscillospiraceae; genus Faecousia. The sequence continues at coordinate 5,414 of CANQQU010000005.1, read as the reverse complement.
ATGTTGCTGGTGGCCTCGTCGAAAATGTAGACCGGGCTGTCGTGGAGAAGGGCCCGCGCCAAGGCCAGCCGCTGGCACTGGCCGCCGGAGAGGTTGGAGCCCCGCTCCTGGAGAGCGGTGTCCAGACCCTTTTCACCTTGCAGGAAATCCGCCAGCTTTGTCCGCTCCAGAACGGCCCACAGCTCCCCGTCGGAGGCGTCTGGCCTGCCCATGAGCAGATTGTCTCGGACGATGCCCTTGAAGAGATAGCTCTGGTGGCTGATGTATGTGAAGCTCCGCAGCAGATCCGCCTCGTTGATTTTAGACAGTTCCACGCCGCCCACGGTGACGGAGCCGGTATAGCCTTGATTGCGGCCCATAAGGATGCCCGCCACGGTGGATTTGCCGCAGCCGCTCTCTCCCACGATGGCGGTAAAGCCGCCTTTGGGGAAAGTCAAATCGACACTATGCAGAACCTCCCGCTCCTTGTCATAGGAAAAGGAAAGGTCCTTGCAGGCGATAGAGCAGTCCGCAGGGACGGACTCTGTCCGCTCCTCCGGCTCCGGCAGGTCCAGGAGCTTGAAAATCTTCCCACTGGCCGCCATGCCGTTCATAGCCACATGGAAATAGGAGCCCAGCTGGCGCATGGGAAGGAAAAAGTCCGCCGCCAGTAGGATGATGAGCAGTGCCCCGGCCATGTCGATCCTGTCTGAGCGCATCTGCGTAGCCGCCAGGATGACCCCCAGCGCCGCGCCGCCGTAGGCGATCAGGTCCATGATGGTGATGGAGTTGAGCTGCATGGTCAGCACCTTCATGGTGATTTTGCGGAACTTCTCCGCCTCGGCGTTCATCTCCTCGTTCTTAAAGCCGTCGGACTGATAAATCTTCAGTGTGGTCAGACCCTGCAAATTCTCCAGAAAAGTATCTCCCAAGGCGGTGTACTGGCCCCAGTATTTGGAGAGCAGCTTCTTTGCCCAGGTCTGCACAGCCGCGATGGACACGGGGATCAGGGGCACACACACCAGCAGCACGATGGCCGCCGGGAGGCTCACGAAGCTGAGATAGAGAAACAGCGTCAGCGGGGCCAGCATGGCGTAGAAGAACTGAGGCAGATACGCGCCGAAATAGGTCTCCAGCTGTTCCACACCCTCTACGGATACCTGTACCACCTCGCTGGTGGCGACCCGCTCCCGGTAGGAGACCCCTAAGCGCAGGAGCTTTCCATAGATTTTCTCCCGCAGGGTCCTCTTCACCGCCTTGCTGGACAGGTAACTCATGCGGCTGGCGCCGACAGTGCAGAAAAACCGCACTGCCACACAGACCGCCGCCGCAAGAACGGTCAGTGAAATTTGCCGCTGTCCCGCCGTCTTCGTGAACAGTCCCGCCAAAAGCCGGGCAATGGCCGTCATCAGGCAAATGTTGGCCACCAGAGACAGCCATTGCAGGAATACGTTCCCTGCAATATACTTTTTGCTCTCAGGCGAAAGCCCCAAGAGCCGCTTATCGATCATCATAGCTCGTTTTTCTCCCTCTGAGTGTATTTCTGCAAAGCCTTTTGACTGCTTCGCACAGCAGAAGTACGCCTACTGTAAATAGTCCTGCTAAAGCAAATTCCGTTCCCATCTATTATCCTCTTCTATTTCTGCTTTAGGAATCCAAAGAACCCTTATGCTCACATGGCACGATTTCCACGGAAAGTGCGTCACATTCTGTGGCGTTGACATGCCATCACTACCCGTAAAACAGATCAGCACTTTTCTCGGATATGCGTTCTGGGCGGGACAAAACAGTTCGGCATGGAAGCAGTCCGTTTTCATACGGAACAGGCTGTTTTCACTTACTGCTGTCATAGAAATTACCTCACTTTTTGTAAGCGGATATTTCGAGCCTTATCCTCGGTGTCATCCGATTCGTCATAGCCGTCATAAGGAGCGGTGGGATCATGAGGCTTTTGTCTGCACCAGGCGTTACAAACCTTGTCCTTGTGGGCAAAAGCAAAGTCCATATTGTCTGTCCACCCGGTATGCCCGGTGACAATGATGGGATTCAGGCCACGTCCCCGCAGTTTTTCCTCCAGCACCGCCAGAGAGCGGATGGCCAGTTTGTTGTCCTCCGCCAGCATATTGATGAAACTCCTGCCGCCATCCGCCCCAAACCAGATAGTATCCCCGGTGAAAAGGTAACTATCATCAATGAGATATACCAGATGCCCCCAGGTGTGGCCGGGAACCAGGAAACACTCGATTTTTATATCTCCAATCGTGAAAACCTGACCGTCTTTCAAAAGTTTTTTCTTATTTTCGATTTTCACCATTGGGAGTTTATATAGGCCCCCAAACACCCGGCGACGCTTTTCCCCGGTAAGATAGCGGTTTTCTTCTTCCCCAATGTAAAGAGTGGCACTTCGGAACAAGCCTTCACTGTCTGCTTCTACGGCTCCAACATGGTCAGTATCCTGATGGGTAATCAAAATATGCTGGATAGAAGCGGGGTCCAAATCCAGCCAACCCATTTTTTCTTTTAGACGGGGATAGTTGTAACCCGCATCGATCATAATGGTAATTCCATTCTTGGTATAGAAGAAAACATTTGCTACATATTCCCGGACACAGCTCACACGCTCGTCAATGCGGCCTGTGTTCAATGGCTTGAATATCTCTTTTCCCCGATAAACAAGGGACATGGATTTTTCTTGAAATTCTGATGCATGTCTGGACATAATTACCTCCGTAATGCGTCTCGGACGCACTCCACATAAACGATGGCGATCCTTGCCTGCATTTCCCGGCTGTGCCGGATCTCCCAGCCGTTTTGCTTCTGCGATCATGCCGTCAGAGTAGTCAGTCGCAATTATCTTTTTTTGCGGCGTCTGCCACATGCTTGGCCAGCAGCCCCAGCCCGGCGGCAATTTCCAAAACCTCTTTGTCCACTATGATTTGTGGGATACGGTCATACATATTTCTCCCTATCCTTTCCGGCAGGTAAAGCAGGCAATACGATCCTCGTCCAATTCATCTCACCAGACCTCTTTCCAGAACGCCAGCGTTTTTTCAAAGGCGTCCATGTCGCTCTTCCAGCACTGCTCCGGGTATTTCCGCTCTACCCGGAACATGACCGTGGACCGGGACTTTATGGGGATCAGCATATGGCTGGCGTATTGGTAGCTGACGCATTTGAAGGGGTGGGCAAAATTCTTCTCTTTCAGCCGCGCCCGGATCTTCTCCGCCGATAACTCCGAGGGCCACATAGCGTCATGCTCCGGGTAAAGCAGCAGCACCGGGCCGCTGATGTTCTCCACCTGGATCTGCGCCTCCTCCGGGGCATTGAGTACCGCGTCCTCATAGCAAGATCGTAGGCAGACGCTCCGCTCCCGCAGGCTGTCCCGAAGAATGGCGACCCTGGAGAGCTTCAGCCGGGCCCAGGGCAGCTCCTCACCCCGCCAGCTGAAGGCGGAGCACTCCAGCTGTTGGATGCCTTTTTTCTTCACAAAGCCCTGAGAGCAGATGTTTGTCGGGCAAACCGCCGTCACACAGGAGATCAGCGACCGCATCAGGCTCCCGGCCAACAGTGCCAGTTCCGCGCCCATGGAGATCCCCCACAAGCCAACTTTCTCAAAGCCTTGCCCGCGCAGCCACAACGCGGCTTTTTCCACCGATTCTACCGGGACCTTCTTAAAACCATCCGGCAGACCGGGTTCATTCCAATATGCTAGCGCAAGGATGGTCATCCCGCGCTTTACATACTGCTCAGCAACCAACTTCGTAAGGTTGTAGATCCCATCGCTGCCGCCGAACATGATGACGGCCTTTCCGGGATATTTTTCCTGCTCCGGTCTGTACAGCGCGCCGATGAAGCCGTCTCTCTCCAATGTGAACTCTGTTTTCGGCGTCAGGGTCAACCGCTCCTGCGCCCGTTCCGCGTTTGTTTTCATTGCCAATCGTCCATCCCTTCCTTTGAAATCGTAAGTTAGCGGTGTCTAACTGCCAGTCCTAAAGAAAACCGCTCCGCTGAGCGGCCTTCTTTTTCTAAACAACGCTTATGGAAACAAGCGGCCACAAGCGCCATAGACCAGTGTGCGAAGTACCTCCGGATACAGCTTTCCGATTTCCTCCCGGTGGGAGATCGTCAAAAAGAGCCCACGCACCGTCGCCGCGGCGAGATCCATCCCTCCGGCCGGATCCAGGTTCGTTTCGGCAAGGCTCTCCTTAATATGCGTCTCGTCGTTGTGGTAATACTTCTTCTGGATCTCCGCCGGGATCTTGCGGAGAAGGTGCGGCACGTCCCGTTCCATAAAGTCCATCATGCCGCTTTCTTCCATTTTGCTGCAGGCAGTAAGGACAGCCTGGGCCGCACGCTCTGCAGGAGGCAAATTTGCGTTTTGCCGCAGAACCTCCGCAGACGCTTGATAGATTTCCGTGTGCATATCCTCCAGCAATTCAAAAAACAATGCTTCTTTGGAAGGATAAAACTTGTAGAACGCGCCCTTTGAAATATCCGCAGCCAGCGCCAACTGATCTACCGAGGTCTTTCTGACACCGGTGGTCACGGCAAACTGCCGCGCCGCTTCTTTCAGCTTGGCTTTGATGATCTGGACTTCCTGCGGGGTAAACGCCGTCGACATGTAATCACCGCCTGACCAAATTGGAATTTTAGTCACATATTCATTATAGGACGCATTCGTGATTTTGTCAAGAGGCTTACGGCGCTGTTTTGGAAGGGGATTCCCCCGCACCGGCTCGACATCGAATAAAAAATTTTCAAGGTACCTTGCAATTTTGAAAAAGGTGGTGTATAATTGCAAGGTACCAAGCAAATTTTCGGAGGTGGATCATGAAAAACGAAATCGGTAAAGCGGCATGGCGTGAGACGCACTATCAGTTGGCCGATACGAATGGAAAGCTCATTATCAATCTCAGAGATGTGGGGCACATGATGCGCGGGCTGTATGAAGGCCGGGGAAGTCAGCAGCGTGTGCTGATCGTGCTGAGCGAAATGGGTGGCGCCGCCACCCAGCGGATGCTGACAGAACGGCTGCAAATTCAATCGGGCTCTGCCAGCGAAGTGGTCGGAAAATTGGAAAGCGCGGGATATATCGTCAGGACTGTAAGCGAGGCCGACCGGCGGAACGTAGAGGTAGCCTTGACAGAAAAAGGCCGGGAGGCCGCCGAAGAAGCGAAGCGGCAACGAGAAAAGCGGCATGAAGAGATGTTTCTTTGTCTCACGGAAACGGAAAAAGAAGAATTGCTCGTTTTACTGGAGAAGCTGTCCTCGGATTGGGAAAAACGCTTTCCCTCGGCAGGCGCCCATTTCGAGCATCATCACGGGCGGGACGGTCATCACAGGCCGCACGGACACGACGAATTTCGGAGGAAACCGGAATGATGTGGAAATATATCCGCCGTTATCTCCCTTACGCGATTTTGGCGGGGGCTTTT